>CALKVR010000705.1 GCA_938004815.1 uncultured Polyangiaceae bacterium
CTGGCCGACGAGCTGCGCGGGGCCGGCGTCAGCTTCGTGATCGAGCCTCGCATCCGGTTCGCCGGTCAGGTCGGCGAGCAGGCCACGATGTTTCTCCTCGATCCGTCAGGGAACGCGATCGAGCTCAAGTCCTTCAAAGATCCCGCGCGCGTCTTCGCTCGGTGATCATTGGTTGCGCTTGATGACGTGGAAGCCGAAGTGGGTCTCCACGACGGGGCTCACTTCGCCGACTTTCAAGGCGAACGCCGCGTCGGAGAACTCTTTGACCATCCCGTCGCGCGTGAACGTGCCGACGCTGCCCAGGCGCTCTTTGGACGCGGGGTCGTCGGAGTACGTCTGCGCGAGCTTCGCGAAGTCTTCGCCTGCGAGCGCCTTTTTCCGGACCTCTTCCGCGAGATCCATCGCCTCTTTCTTGGAGCGCGTGGCCGTGCCGACCCGCGTGCCCTTGTAGCCGAGGAGCACGTGCTGGGCTGCGATGCGCGCTGGCGCCTCGCCGCTCGCGCTGGTGGCCGGTGTGGCGGCGGATTGGGTCGGAGCCGCGGTCGTCGCGGGCGGAGCCGGCGTCGTGGGGGCGCTCGACGCCTTGGCGGGCGGCGGCGGGGCGCTGCAAGCGAGCAGGCCGAGGAGGACGATCGCGGATATCGTCGGTGCGCGCATGCGACGCTCTTGCATCGTCCTCGCGGCCGCGTCGAGGGGCCCGTGCGCGGGGCTTGGGCTACACTCCGCCCCATGTGCCGCAACATCCGCGTCCTCCTGAATTTCGAGCCTCCGACGACCGACGAGGAGGTCGAGGCGGCTGCGCTCCAATACGTGCGGAAGGTGAGCGGCACCCGCAAGCCGTCCAAGGCGAACCAGGCCCTGTTCGACGAGACGGCGAAACAGATCGCCCGCCTCACGCGCATCCTCGTGGACGGGATGCACGTCGCCACCCCGAAACGCACCCGCGAAGGCGAGCTCGTGCGGGCGCGGGCGCGTCACGCCAAGCGTTTTGGTACGCCAGCGCCCGGGTGAGACCGCGCCCCGGGCACTGGAGACAGGCGGCCCGGTTCCTGCAATCCTGAAGGTCCCGCTGAAGGAGGTGCCGTCATGTCGCTCGGCGAGGTTCGCTCCGCCAGTTCACCCCCCCGGCCCCCCTCGCTCCGCGAGGGGGGAGCGCTCGCCCTCGTGGCCGGGATCACAGTCCTGGTCGCGTGTGGTCCACAGACGATGGCGCCGCTGGAGAAGCCCGGCACCACCGAGGCCGCTGCGGCCCCCGAGCCACTCTCGGCGGCGGCACCGCCGGCGGCGACCGCGGAGCCGAGCGTTCGGTTCCAGCCCGCCCCCATCGTCGGTGCACCGATCGGCCCGGAGACGAGCGTTCGGATCGAGAGCCTCGAGGGCATGGACCGCGAGCGCGCCAACGCAGCGTTTGCGCGTGCAGGCGCTGCCGTGCGCGAGTGCGCCGGCGCAGGTACGGTCGTGCACGTGCGGATGAGCTCCGATGGGTCGGTGCGCAAGGTCGAGCTCGGGCCCGAGTCGACGCTCGACGCGATGAACAAGAAGTGCGTCGTCGACGCGCTCTCGACCATCGATCTCGACGACCCGTCGACCGGTGAGCACCTCAGGACGCCGTCACGGTTCGCGGCCCAGTTCGTCCTCGCCTGGTAGCGCTCGGAGGCCCCACGCGCGTCCCCGTTGCGATCTCGGGGCGGTGCCGGTACCACTTTCGTCGATGAGCAGCGCGGGGATGTGCAGCCCGAGCCCGGTGCGCGAAGGCACGGGCCACGTCTACTACTCCATGACGAAGAGCCTGTGCGCCGTCTGCAAAGACCCGGTGGACGCCAAGATCCACTTCGTCGGCGACGCGGTCTACTTCGACAAATTCTGCCCCGACCACGGGCATCAACGCGCGCTCGTCTCGTCGAGCGTCGAGTGGTACCTCGACGCGCTCTCGTTCGTCGCCGAGAACACGCCGCCTCGCGGTGAGACCAAGGCGGTGCGCAGCGGCTGCCCGTTCGATTGCGGGCCGTGCAAGTCACACCAGCAAAAGGTGTTCATGCCGGTCGTCCCGATCACGTCGGCGTGCAACCTCGACTGTCCGATCTGCTACACCGTCAACAAGAACGACGGCGCGCACATGCTCGGCGAAGCCGACTTCGCGAAGATCCTCGAGCACCTGAAGCTGCAGCACGACGAGCTCGACATCATCAACTTCACCGGGGGCGAGCCGACCATGCACCCCGAGCTGCCCAAGCTCCTACGCATGGCGCGCGCCGCCGGCATCCGCCGGCTCACGATCTCGACGAACGGTCTCAAGCTCAAGAACGAGGACTACGTCCGCGAGCTTGCTGCCTGCGACGCGCGCATCGTCCTCAGCCTCGATACCTTCGACCCCGCCGTCGACAAGATCCTCCTCGGCGCCAACACGGTGAAGACGAAGCTCGAGGTGCTCGATCTCCTCGAGAAGCACGACGTGACGACGACGATCCTGCCGGCTGTCGCGGCGGGCCTGAACGACAAGGATCTGGGCGGCCTGTTCGATCTCATGGTGAAAAAGCCCAACATCGTCTCACTCGAGCTCCACACGCTCACCTTCACGGGCCAGGGTGGGGTGGGGTTCGACCGGACCGCGCGCATCACCACGCCCGATCTCCACCGGCTCCTCGCCGATCACACGCAGGGGGCGGTTCAGGCGAACGACTTCGTCCCGTCTCCGCTCGCGCACCCGCACTGCTACTCGATTTGCTACCTGCTCGTGACCGACGACCAAAAGCTCGTGCCGCTCGCGCGCTTCATCGGCCGCGACAAGCTGTTCGAGCTCCTGGGTGACTCGATCTACATCCAGCCTCGCGAGAAGGTCGAGGAGGTGCTCCGCACCGCCATGGACGAGCTCTGGGCCGACCCGTCGCGCTTGCCCGAAGCCGAGTCGGTGCTCTCGACGCTCAAGCGGCTGCTCGGTGCCATGTTCCCGACGCAGAAGCCGCTGCCGCTCGAGGCGCGCCAGAAGATCGCCGAGCGCGCGATCAAAGCCGTCTACATCCACTCGCACATGGATGAAGAGACGTTCGACGTCGCCCGGGTCATGAAGTGCTCGATCGGCGTCCCCGAGACCGACGGGTCGAACATCCCGACGTGCTCGTACAACGTCCTGTACCGCGAGAGCGACACCCGCTTCGCCGACACCGAGATGCTCGGGCGCATGGGCCGCACCGGCGGTCACCGCCTGCTCCACGGCTCGAATGACGTGCCCTCCAAGAAGCGGCAGCTCCCGCTCGTTTCGAGGTGACCCGTGACCGCAAGACTGCCGCTCCTCGACCGCAAGATCACGTTCACTCCCGACGCCGCGTCGAAAGAGGTCTTCCACTCGTTCTCGAAAGGCCTCTGTCCCCAATGCAAGCGCGCCGTCGACGGGGTGCGCATCATCCGGTCGGGCAAGGTCTACCTGCGCAAGCAGTGCCCCCAGCACGGCCAGAGCGAGGCGCTCATCTCCGGCGACGCGGATTGGTTCCTCCAATCACTCACCTACGTGAAAGAGGGCTCACGCCCGCTCGCGTACTCGACCGAGGTCGAGCGCGGTTGCCCCGACGACTGCGGCCTCTGCCCCGACCACGAGCAGCACTCATGCCTGCCGATCATCGAGATCACGAACCATTGCAACCTCGAGTGCCCGATCTGCATCGTCGAGAACCGGCACAACTACAACATGTCGCGAGACGAGATGGGCCGCATCCTCGACGGCCTGGTGAAGAAAGAGGGGACGCTCGAGACGATCAACCTCTCGGGCGGCGAGCCCACCCTCCACCCCGACTTCTTCGCTCTCCTCGACATGGCCGTCGCCAAGCGGGAGATCTCGCGGGTCTCGATCTCGACCAACGGCCTCCGGTGCGCCACCGACTACGCGTTCTGCGAAGAGCTCGCCAAGCGCAAGGTCTACGTCAGCCTCCAGCTCGACGCCCTCTCGAACCCCGCCCTCCGCGCCCTCCGTGGCGCAGGCGACCAGAAGGCGGCCAAAGAAAAAGCGCTCGCCAACCTGAAGCGGGCGGGCGTGCGGACGACCGTCGTCTCGACGGTGGCCCGCGGCGTGAACGACGACCAGATCGGCGAGTGCGTGAAGCTGCTCTACGAGAACGATTTCATTCTGTCGCTCACGTTCCAGCCCGCGGCGTTCACCGGCTACGGCGGCGCGCACTTCGCACCTCACGACCCGCTCGACGTGATGACGATCCCCGACGTCGTCAAGGCGGCCGAGACCCAGAGCGGCGGCCTCCTGAAGAAGAGCGATTTCCTGCCGCTCCCGTGCTCGCACCCGAGCTGCTTCGCCCTCACCTACCTGCTCAAGGTCGGCGACGAGTTCGTCCCGTTCCCGCGGTTCCTCGATCTGGACAAGTACCTCGAGCTCATCTCCAACCGCGGCACCATCCGTCCCGACGACAAGTTCGAAGAGGCGATCCGCGACGCGATCGATCAGATGTGGACGAGCTCGGGCCAGGTGCCCGATTGCGACAAGATCATGGGCGTCCTGAAGCAGGCCATCTTCCTCATGTACCCTGAGGACCGGGCGCTCGAGCTGTCGGAGCGCCTGCGCATCGGCGAGGGCATGGTGAAGACGATCTTCATCCACGCTTTCATGGACGTGCACAACTTCGAGGTCGATCGCATCAAGAAGTGCTGCACCCATTACACGATGCCCGACGGCCGCTTGATGCCGGGGTGCGCGTACAACAACCTCTACCGAGAAAAGGACGCGCGCTACACCGGCGCCGTGGGCAAGCCGCAGATCTGGGGAGCAAAGGAGTGATGGCGCCGCTCCTCGCGGAGCAGGTCGTGCTCGTCACCGGTGGCTCGCGCGGGCTCGGGCGTGAGCTCTGCCTGACCTTCTCGCGCCATGGGGCCAAGGTCGCGTTCACCTATTCGAAGAGCGAGGAGCAGGCGCGGTCGCTCGAGCAAGAGATCGCCGGCGCGGGCGCCGCGGTCGTCTCCCGACAAGTGTCGGCCCTCGACGCCGACGGCACGCGGGCCTTCGTCCGCGCGGTCGAAGAGACGTGGGGCGGCATCGACGCGCTCGTGAACAACGCCGGGGTGTCGCAGAACCTCCCCCTCGCGCTGCTCGAGGAGCAGGACTTCGATCGGGTGGTCGACCTCAACCTCAAGGGCGCCTACCTGACGGCGCGCGAGGTCCTGCGCGGCATGATCCGCAAGAAGCGCGGCACGGTCCTGAACGTCGGGTCGCTCGCGGGGGTGAGGATGATCGAAGCGCCCATCCACTATTGCGCCAGCAAAGCCGGCATCGTCGGGATGACGGAGGCGCTCGCCAAAGAGGTCGCGCGCCACCAGATACGCGTCAATTGCATCGCCCCGGGGCTGCTCGAAGACGGCGTCGGTCGCAACCTGCCCGAGCACCGTCTCACCGACTACCTCAAGCACTGCTCGCTGGGTCGCGTGGGCACCTTTCGTGAGGTCGCCGAGCTGGCCGCGTTCATGATCTCGGCCAAGAACGGGTACATGACGGGCGAGACGATCGTCATCGACGGGGGCGTGTGAGCGACGCGGCGCGCTGCATCGTGCTCGGCGGCAGCGGCGTGGTCGGTCGCGCGCTGGTGAGCGAGCTCGCCGCGTCGGGCGCGCGGGTCGGGTTCACCTATCGCAATGGTGAGGCGGCGGCCCGCGAGCTGCGAACGGCTCACCCCGACCTCGTCGCCGAGCGCGTCGACCTGAGCGACGTCGCGTCGACCGAGCGCGCCCTCGATGCGCTCGCGGACCAGCTCGGCGGCGTCGACGCGCTCGTCCACTGTGCGGTCAAGACATCGACGGTCACGCCCGCCCTCTTCGACGACCTGGGTGACGTCGACCTCGCCGGCTGGGACGAGATGATGCGCGTCAACGTCATGAGCGCGTTCGTCGCGGTGCGGCGTCTCTTGCCGCGCTTCCCCGAATCGGGGGGGAACATCGTGCTCTTCGGGTCGGTCGACGGCATCAAGCCCGTGCCGTCGCCGGTGCCGTACGCGACCTCCAAGGCGGCCGGGCGCGGCATGGTGCTCTCGCTCGCCAAGGCGCTCGGCGAGAAGAGCGTTCGGGTGAACATGGTCGCGCCCGGTGTCCTCGAAGACGGCGCGTCGCGGACCCTCCCCGAGCACCTGCGTAAAGAGTACCTGCGCCACGCGGGCCTCCGGCGCGTGGGCAAGGTGGCCGAGGTGACGGCGGTCGCGGCCTGGTTCGCGACCGTCAACACGTACGTCACCGGTCAGGTCGTCCTCGTCGACGGGGGGCTCTGATGCGCGAGCGGCGTCGCCTCGTCGTCTACGCCGTGCTCGCCGCTCTCTCGGTGCTCGTTCACGGAGGCAACCACGTGCTTCGCGGGACGGCGCACGATCTGCTGTGGATCTGCAACGTGGCCCCGGTGCTCCTCGCGATCGGCTGCGCCATCCGCGACGCGACCCTGGTGGCGATATCGACGCTCTGGCTCGCGTACGGTACCCCGATGTGGCTCCTCGATCTGGCGACTGGGGCGGGGATGATCCCCACCTCGGTGTTGCCCCACGTGCTGTGCCCGATCGTCGGTGTCCTCGCGGTCCGCGAGCTCGGGGTGCCCGCGCGCGCGTGGCTCCGGGCGACGGGGGCGCTCGTGGCTCTGATGCTCGTCGCGCGCGTCGCGACGCCGCCCGCGCCCAACGTGAACCTCGTCCACGCCGTGTGGAAGGGGTGGGAGGACTGGTTCCCGCGGCACGACGTCTACTTGCTGGTGGGCCTCGCCACGAGCGCGCTCACCTTCTTCGCCGTCGAGCGCGCGCTCCGACTCGTTGCCAGGCCCGCCCTCGCATGACCCTCTGGCCGCTTCGCCGTCCGCCGCTGCCCGAGGCTGCTCGCGAGTACGCCGAGCACGTGAACCCCGCGTTCATTCGGCTGCTCGGCATGCTCGGCTACGGCCGGGTGATGACGCGAGCAAAGGGGGGCGTGGTCTGGGACGCAGAGGGCCGCGCGTACCAGGACTTTCTCGCCGGCTTCGGTACCAACGCCTTCGGCCACAGCCCGCCCGCGCTCGTGGGCGCGCTCCGCGCCGCCCTCGATGAGGACCTGCCCAATGTCCTCCACACCGGGCCGCAGTCGTGGGCGGCCCGCCTCGGCGGCGCGTTTGCGCGCCGCGTACCGCACTTGGGGATGTGTCTCCTCTCGCTCAGCGGCGGTGAGGCGGTCGAAGCGGCGCTCAAGCTCGCGCGAGCAGCGAGTGGTCGTGGTCACCTCGTCTACGCATCCGGCGGCTTTCACGGCACGGGGCTCGGCAACCTGTCGGTGATGGGCCACGCGCGCTGGCAGAGGCCGTTTCAGCCGCTCTTGCCGGCCTGCACCGCCGTGCCCTACGGCGATCTCAGCGCGCTCGCGCACGTCCTCTCGCGGCACGAGACGGCGGCGGTCCTGCTCGAGCCCATCCAGGCCGAGGCGGGGGTGGTGCTGCCGCCGCCCGGCTACCTGCTCGAGGCGCAGTCCCTCTGCCGAAAGCACGGCGCGCTCCTCGTCCTCGACGAGGTGCAGACCGGCATGGGGCGCACGGGAAAGCTGTTCGCGTTCGAGCACGAGCCGGGGCTCGAGCCCGACGTCGTCGTCGTGGGCAAGGGGCTCGGCGGCGGGCTCCTGCCGGTCTCGGCCACGCTCACGCGCCGCGACCTCGTCGAGCGAGCGTACGGGTCGATGACCAAATTCGATCTGCACGGCTCGACGTACGCGGGGTACGCGCTCGGGTGTCGGGTGGCTCTAGCCGTCCTCGGCGCGGTCGACGACGACGCGATGGCGCGCGTCGTTGCGCGAGGCGAGGCGCTTCGGCGCGGGCTGCGCGATGGGCTCGCTGGTCACCCGTTCGTCCGCGCGGTTCGTGGCGCCGGCCTCCTGGTCGGGCTCGAGCTCGGCCCCACGGGTGAGGGCCCCGTCGACCGCGTGACCGCCGGCGTCAAAGAGCTCGTCGCGAAGCAGGTGTTCGGGCAATGGCTGGCCGTCCGATTGCTCGAGCGGGGCTTTCTCTGCCAGCCCGCGTCTCAGCAGTGGAACGTGCTCAAGCTCACGCCACCGCTCGACGTCGACGAGACGTCCGTCGCGGCGCTGATCGACGCAGTGGTCACCATCC
>CALKVR010000706.1 GCA_938004815.1 uncultured Polyangiaceae bacterium
CGTGTACGGGGCACGGGGCGATCGACATGAGCTGGGCTAGCCCCTCGATCGAGAGGCCGAAGATCGAGCCGCCGACGTGATCCGGGTGGTAGTGGGTCACCAGCGCGCCCGTGAGACGTAACCCGCCCTCGGCGGCGCGGTCGGCGATGCCCTGGATATCCCAGGCCGGGTCCACGACGACGCACTCGCCCGCCGCCCGATCGGCGATCAAGTAGACGAAGTTCTGCATCTGGCTGCCGGCCGGGTCGCGGCCGACGAGGAGCTGGACGATGTGCGGATCCGCCACGGCGCCGAGCTAGCACGTGGGCCCCGGGGGGCCTACATGCTGATCGCTTCGGCCGATTGGGCCGGGCGGCGTCGCTCCGCTATAGTCGTTGGCGCAGGATGTCCGTGCCCTCCGACCGCCCGGCGATCTCGGTCGCGCCGGTCAAGTACCACGCCGGTGACGTGCTGGCGGAGAAGTACAAGCTCGAAGAGCTCCTCGGCGAGGGGGGCATGGGCTCGGTTTGGCGCGCGAGGAACCTGGCCCTCGAGGCCGACGTGGCGGTGAAGTTTCTCCACGGCGAGCTCGCCTCGCCGGAGAACGCCGAGCGGCTTCGCCGAGAGGCGCACGCGGCCGCGCGCCTGGAGCACGCCTCGGCCGTCCGGGTATACGACTTCGGCAAGAGCGAGCTCGGCGATCCGTTCATCGTCATGGAGCTCCTGCGCGGCGAGACGCTCCGCGACCTCCTCGAGAAGCGGACGCGCCTCCGCGCCGAGGACGCGGTCATGCTCCTCCTGCCGGTGGTCTCGGCGCTCGAGGCCGCGCACGCGCGCGGCATCGTGCACCGCGATCTCAAGCCCGAGAACATCGTGCTCGTGGAGACCGAGAAAGGGACGGTGCCCAAGGTCGTCGACTTCGGCATCGCCAAGGTCGAGGCGAAGGGACCGCGCAAGCCCACGACGACCGACGGCATGATCGTCGGCAGCCCCGACTACATGTCGCCGGAGCAAGCCAAGGGCGAGGGCGAAGCCGTCGACGAGCGGACCGACGTCTGGTCGCTCGGGGTCGTGCTCTACGAGATGGTGGCCGGCAAGCGGCCGTTCCAGAAAGACAACCCCCTCGCGCAGATCCGCTCCATCATCGACGACGACTACGAGAGGCTCGAAGCGATAGGCGCCGCCGACGAGCGCCTGAGCGCGGTCGTGGATCGCGCGCTGGTGAAAGACCCGGACGCCCGCACCTCGGACATGCGCGCGTTCGGGCGCGACCTCGGCGAGTGGGCGCTCCGCGCCGGGTTGGAGACAGACCTCACCGGCGCCTCGATCGCGGCGGCGTGGCGGCGCTCGTCGCTGCCGTCGATCGGATCGACGCCACCGCCGGCACCGCGTTCATCGCAGATTTCGGCTCCCGTCTGGTCGCCCGAGAAGCGAGCGAAGCGGGCCTTGCCGCGCGGGCTCGTGGTCGGCGCGCTCGTCGGTCTGATCGGCGGCGGCCTCGCGACCGTCGTCGTGCTCCTGAGCAAGCGCGCCGGACCCGACCCGAGCGGGCCCCGAGCTGCCGCGCCGTCGGCGCCGGCGCCGATCGCGGCGTCGGCATCCGCACCCGCGGCGCTCGCGCCGGTCGCGCCCCCCGCTGCCGAGACGCTCGCGGTCTGCGTCGGCTCGCTCTTTCCTGCCGACGCGTTCGAGGTCGACGCACGGCTCGACAAAGTCTGCACCGCGATCGATCCCCGCCAGGGTGCGACCGCGCTCCGCGCCGAGATCGCGCGGCGCGGCCTCGTGCGAAACGAGACGACCGCCGCCATGCGCCAGTGGTCGAACCTCGGGTGGTTCGAGATGGCCGCGTTCGCGGTCGCCCAGCACGCATGCTGCCCGGGCGAGCGCGCAACGTTCGAGCTCCCGGCCAGCGTCGGGACGTGCCCCGAGCTCGGGCCGCTGCTCGACGAGCTGGGCAAGACCGCCACGACCGCTGGCGACGCTGATCTGGCCGTGGAGAAATTTCGCGACGCAGCGCGATGCGTCGAGAGGGGGCACCGCCTCAACGCCGACCTGAAGAGCCCGTACAGCTACACCGGCCCGCCGAGCGGCGGCGCCGGCACCGCGTTCAAGAAGATTCTCGAACGGGCGAGCAAGCGACGGAAGCGTTGAGCCGCGGCCGCGGCGCGGCCGCGGGGAACCATTCCAAGGCGCGCTCGAGGGCGGCGCGCGCGACCTCGTCGACCCACGTGAAGGAGAGCCCGAGGGCTCGCCCGCGGTCCGAAGCGCGGCGTCCGTGGAGCACGCGCGTCACCACCGCCTCGGCGTCGAGCCAGATCGGCGATCCGAACGGGACCTTGAGCGACACCAGCGTCGTCGTTCCGGTGAGCACGGGCCGATCCGACAGCACGAGCATGCCGTCGATCGAGAGATCGATCAGGTGCCGGCCCACCAGGCGAAAGTCGCGCTCGCGCACCAGCTGACACGGGATGCGAACCGAGCGGCGGATGGTGCGGTCCATGGCGCAGCGTAGGCCGCGACCGTGGACCGGGCCAAAAGGCCGACGAACAGCTAGCTACACGACGAGGCTCACAGACGAGCGCTCTTCTGATGGGGCCTCGCCCCGCTCGGCCGATCGCAGGAGGCGCCGGATGTGCTTGCCGAGCACGTCGATCTCGGTCGACACGAACTGCTCGCCGCCGAAGCGCTTCACCGTCTCGGTCTGGGTCGCGAGGATCTCGGCGTCTTGTGCGAAGACACGGAGGGCCAGAGGCTCGAGCACGGGCTTCACGATCCAGCCGGGAATGCGCATCCGGTAGCTCACGACGGCGTGGATCTCGGTCACGAAGTCGCTCACGGGGGTCATCACGCTGTCGACGAGGATGTGGTTCTCGTCGCCGATCCGGTACTCGACCTGGGCGATCGAGGGCAGGATGAAGCGATCGAAGTGGGTGACCATCCCGCCTGACGGGGACAGGACGCGCGCGACGACCCCCGGGGGCCGTGGCTCGCCGACGTACTCGGCCTCGACCCGATCGCGCGAGCGGTGGACGCGCGCCTCGATCGTGATGCCGCGGCTCTCGGAGCGAAAGAGGCCCTTGTGGAGGAACGCGGTGTGCGGGACGTCGAGCGCGTTCTCGATCGTGGAGTAGAGCGTGGCGTTCGCGGTGACCTTGCGGCGGACGGTCGTGAAGCCGGGCTCGTTCAAATATCGAAAGCGGTGAGGCTCGGTGTCCGGCTCGACGTCGGGCGCGCCGAAGACCCAGACGAAGCCGTCGACCTCCCGCGTCGCGAAGCTGGGCGCGCGGCGCCCCTTGCCCTCGGCCGCCGAGGTCAGGCTGGGGATGTGGCGGCAGACGCCCCCCGTGTCGAACTGCCAGCCGTGGTACGCGCACTCGAGGCGCCCCGCGGTCGTGCGGCCGAGCGAGAGGGGGACGTTGCGGTGCGGGCAGCGATCGAGCAGCGCCCCGACCGCGTCCCCCTCGCCGCGGAACAGGACCAGGGGCTTGCCGAACAGCGTCCGCGCGACCGGCGCCTTGCCGACCTCGTCCGAGCGCGCGAGCAGGTACCAGAACCGCTCGGCTCGCGGCAGGAACGCCTTGGTCTCCGGGCTCGGCTCCACACCGTCGTCGGGGATCGCCATCTCCCGAATGCGTAGCGCACTTTCGAACCCCCCTCACGTTTCGTGAGGGGGGCAGGGGGGTGAAATTGCAGCCATCCACGCATCGAGCACGACATCGCTCGCAGCACGCCTAGACTGTGGCGGTTCCATGCGTCGAAAGCCCACGCCGCCCGCGTCGCGCAAGGTCACCCCGCGTCCGATGCGGCGGGTCACCCCGCTGCCGGCCAAGCGAAGAGACCGGCGTTACCTGGTGGGGCTGCCGGTCACGCTCTTTCTCTCGAAGCGCTGGATCGAGGCCGAGACGGGCGACGTGGGGCACGGCGGCGTGTTCGTGCTCCTCGACGAAGAGCTGCATGACGGTCCGGTCTCGATCCCGGTCGGCGCCAAACCGGGCGCGACGCCGGCCGACGACCTGCTCCGTAACGGACGCCTCGTTCGGGTCGAGATCGCTCTGCCGCCCGACGGCGAGCCCTTCTCCGCCACCGGCCGCCTCGTCCACCAGCGCGCCGCGTTCGCCCGGGACGACCGGCGGGGGATCGGCGTCGAGTTCTATGGTCTCGGCCTCGAGACCAAAGAGCGGTGGAGCGCGTTCATCGAGCACCTCAGGACCAACTACCCGGCGAGCGACGAGCGGCTCGTGACCCTCGCGACCGCCGAGCAGGTCGACGCGACCTACCTGCGCAGCCACCACCAGGTCGGGGCGCTCCGCGTCGAGCCGGGCAGCGTCCGAGACCTCGCCGCGATGCTGAACCGCGACGTCGCGCGCGGCACCATCTTCCTCGTGACCTCGGCGAGCGCGTTCGTCGACGACGAGCTGCTCCTCCAGATCGTCCACCCGCTGACCGCGGACGTGTTCGAGCTCACGGGCAGGGTGCGGCGCATCGTCCAGGACGCCGGCCTGCGCGGCCTCGATCTGGCCCTCGTTCGTTGCGACGAGGAGCGCCAGGCGAGGTTCGAAGAGTTCGTCTACGACGCGATGGCGCCGATCTTCGATGAAGAAGAGGTGGAGAGAGAGTGACGCCGAGGGTGTACGATGTCGCATCATGGCCTCGTACGCAGTCGGGCAGACGATCGACGACCGCTACCGCGTGACCGGCGTGCTCGGTCAGGGTGCCCACGGGGTCGTGTACGCGGCCGAGGACGAGATGCTCGGGAGCCGCGTGGCGCTCAAATGCCTCAGCGCCGACCTGGCGTCGGACCCCGCGTTCAAGGTGCGGATGCACCGCGAAGCGCGGGCGATGGGCGCGCTGTCGGGCACGAGCGCCACGCAGATCTTCGCGTTCAACAAGACGCCGGACGGTGGGCTCTACATCGTGATGGAGCTCCTCGCCGGGCGCGATCTCGAGCACTACCTCCGCGAGCTCGAGGGGCACGGGGCGCGCATCGAGCTTCGGCGGCTCGTGAACCTGCTCGGGCCCATCGCCGACACCCTCGAGACGGCGCACGGCTTGTCGATCGTGCACCGCGACGTGAAGCCGGGGAACATCTTCGTCCTCGACAACCTGGTGCGCGGCGGCGTGCGGCTCCTGGACTTCGGGCTGGCCAAAGATCTCAACGCCACGTCGCTGACCGCCGAGGGCATGGTCGCGGGCTCGCCCGCCTACATCGCGCCCGAGGTCTGGCGCGGCAAGGCGCGGGAGGCGGACCGGCGCATCGACGTGTACTCGCTCGGTGCGGTCATCTTTCGCGCCCTCGCCGGCGCGCCGCCCTTCGATCCGCGCCAGCCCATGGATCGCTTTCTCATCGCGGTGACGCGCGGCCCGCGGCCGAGCTTGACCGCGCTCCGCAGAGATCTCCCGATCGCGGTCGACGGCTGGGTCGAGAAGGTGCTCGCAGTCGAGCCGAACGACAGGTTTCACTCGATCGCCAAGATGTGGGAGTCGCTGCGAGCGATCGCCGAGCTCCCCGCGCGGGCGGTGCGGACCGACCCGCCCAGCATCCCGTGGGAGGTCGAGATCGACGTCGACATAGACGTCGAGGTCGCGTCACTGCGCGGGACGAACCTGGGCCGCGGCTGACGCGGGCGGCAGCGTCCCGCGAAAGAGCTCCTGCCGTGACTCGACCACCGCGCGCTCGGGGTCAACGCCCTCGAGCGCTTGCGCGACCCGCTCGAGCGTCACCCACCACGTGATGGGGCCGGTGCTCGAGGCGCCCTTGGCGGGGTCGAGCGAGACGACGCGCGGTTCGAAGAATACGCGATCGTCGCGCGCAAGCTCCCGACCTTTGACGCCCGGTATCAGCTGAAAGTGACGCGCCAAATACGCGGCCTCGCGCCGAGCCGGCTCACGCGCGGTCGACCGGATCTCGGCGCCGACCTGGAGCCTGCGGAAGAGATCGCCCGTCGGCAGCGCGTGGCCCCCGAGCTTCTGGCCGATCGTGATCTCGACGCGCCCGTCGTCGGTCCGCTCGGCGGTGGCGGTGAAGTGATCGCGGAGCCAGGCCGGATCGCGCACGTCGAAAGCGTGGCTGCGCCGGCCGTCTTTCATCGGCATGTGGCAGCTCGCGCACGATCGATCGCTGGCCGGGGAGCGCGCATGCTCCTGGACCGTAGTCTGCATGAATGACTCGGGGCCGCCGCTTCGCGCTTCGGGGAAGCGAAACTCGTGACAGCTCGCGCAACCGCCGGTGTGGCCGAACGCCGCCGATCGCTCGACGGTGTGGGCTTCGCCCCGCTCGACGCCGTCGGGCCGCCCGTTGGGCGCGGCGAGGACGTGCTCGCCGGCGACGTGGCACGTGACGCACGTGACGCCCGCGTCGGCCTCCGCCTTCGCGGGCTTGACGGCGTTCGTGGCCTCTGGCGCGTGACAGCCTCCGCAGAACGGTGTCGGCTCGAACTTGAACGCCGTCTGGAATGCGGCGTTCGTGAACGCGCGTTGGTGAAACGACCCCTGCCACGCCTGTGCCTCCGCCGGGTGACACCCGACGCATTTCTGGTTCTCCTCGAGCGCGGCGGCGCCCCGCGCCCGGTACGGCGCCGGCATCTTGGGCCCCCGAGCCGATGCCGAAACCGATGCCGAAACCGACGGCGAAGCCCAAGC
>CALKVR010000707.1 GCA_938004815.1 uncultured Polyangiaceae bacterium
GAGCCGCCCAGCTCTTGCTCGGTGATGTCCTCACCCGTCATCGCCTTGACGAGCGGGGGCCCGCCGAGCGCCATCGAACCGATGTCTTTGACCATCGGGACGAAGTCGGCCAGGCCCGGGATGTAGGCGGTGCCCGCCGCGCCGGGGCCCACCATCGCTGCGACCTGCGGCACGACCCCGCTCATGTGGACCTGCTCGCGAAAGAGGTGACCCGAGCCGGCGAAGAGGCTGACCGTGTCCGGATGGGCCGAGCCGGGGTCGATGCGCGCGCCGGCCGAGTCGATGAACCACACGATCGGCCATCGCCCGCGGAGCGCCATCTGGCGAAGGCGCGTGACCTTTTCTTCGCCCGTCTGGCCGATCGAGCCGCCCTTCACCGTGAAATCGTAGGCCGCGCAGCACACCATTCGGCCGTCGGCCTTGCCGAACCCGCACACCACCGCGTCGGCCGGCGGGCGATCTTTTCCGTCGAGCCCGGCCGCGAGGCCCATCTGGGTGCCGTGCAACCCGACCTCGAAGAACACGCCGTCGTCGAAGAAGGCCGCGAGCCGCTCGCGCGCCGTCATCTTGCCGCGGTCGTGCTGCTTCTTGACCTTGTCCTCGCCGCCCATTTTTTGGACGGCGGCACGCCGCGCCTCGAGGTCCTTCACCAGCTCGCGCATGTCCATGGGCTCAGCGTCCTTTCCACACCGGCGGTCTCTTCTCGAGGAACGCCATCAAGCCTTCACGCGCGTCCTCGGTCGCGAGGCACGCGCCGAGCCGTTCACGGAGCATCGGGAGCGCCGCCTCCATGTCGAGGTCGTCTTGCGCCGCGAACGCCTCGAGCCCGAGCTTGATCGTGAGCGGGCTCTTGGACGCGATCTTGGCCTCGATCTCGGCGACGGCCCCGTCGAGCTCGGCCGCGGGGACGACGGCCCCCACGATGCCGAGCGCGAGCGCCTTGTCCGCCGTGAGCCGCTCGCCGAACAGCATCATCTCCATCAAGCGCCGACGCGGCACGATGCGCGCGAGGACGGCCATGATCATCATCGGGAAGAGGCCCACGTTCACCTCGGGCGTGCCGAGCTTGGCCCCGCTCTCGGCGACGGCGAAGTGGGAGGCCGCGACCAAGCCGAGCCCGCCACCCATGGCGGGCCCGTTCACGCGCGCGATGATCGGCTTGGGTGAGCGCAGCATCGCCAGCAAGAGATCGACGTAGTCGCCCTTGGGCGGCAGCTCGGTGCCGTCGGCGCCGCCCGAGAGCTGCGCGAAGTCGCCGCCGGCACAGAAGGCATCGCCGCTGCCGGTGAGCACCACGACGCGAACGGCGTCGTCGGAGATCGCGTCGTCGAGCGCCCAGAGCAGCTCGTTGACCATGACGCTGCCGATCGCGTTCTTGCGAGCGGGGTTGTGGAGCGCGAGGGTCGCGCGCGCACCGGATCGAGTGACGACCATGCGCTGGTACGTGCGGTCGGTCATGTATCGCTCCCCTCGCCGTCACGGCGCAGGGCCAAGATCTCGCGCGCCTCGTCGACGGTGGCGGGCCGGCGACCGGTGTCGCGCACCATCCGAACGAGCACCTCGACGAGCTCGCCGTTCGACTTCGCCATCTCGCCGTTCGGCAGGTAGAGGTGATCTTCGAGCCCGGTGCGGACGTTGCCACCCAGCGCGAGCGCCGCCGCCATCATCCGCCAGTGTCCGTGGCTGATGCCGATCACCTCCCACTCGAACGCGGGCGAGCCGGGCAGATCGCGCGCGATCTTGGTCTGAAGCTGGAGCGACTCGACGGTGCCCGGGATGCCGCCGAGCACGTTGACGATGAACGAGAACTGGAGCGGCGGCTTGAGGAGGCCCATCTCGAGGAGCGGCCACACCCCGTTCGTGTGCCCGCTGTCGAAGCACTCGAGCTCGGGCTTGACCCCCGCCTCGTTCATGGCGGTGAGGAGCTTGATGATCTTGCCGTACGTGTTGGGAAAGATCATGTCGAAGTCGAACGCCTTGCGAGCGCGCGAGTACTTCGAATAGTTCATCGTGCCCATGTTGAGCGCCGCGATCGCGGGCCGGCTCTCGCGAATGATCGTCGTCTGCTCGGACACGTCGTCCATGATCGTGCCCGTCGAAAAATTGAGGAGGATGGGGCAGCGGCTCTGCACCTCTTCTTTGATCTTCGCGAAGACGGCGGGGTTGAAGGTGGGCGAGCCGTCGTCGTTCCGAGCGTGAATGTGAACCACCGACGCCCCCGCGTCGTACGCGCGCTTCGCTTCGTCGGCGATCTCGGCCGGCGTGTAGGGGATACCCGCGTTCTGCTTGCGGTTCGCGAGCACACCCGTCAGCGCGCACGTCACGACCGCGATGTCGGGGTCACGCTCGCCCGCCCTGCGCAGAGCCCCCGTGAACGTCGTCTTGCTCATGGCTCACCCACCGCCTTCTTCTTTTCGTCGATCGGACCCAAGGCCTCGCGCTCTTTGACGAGCGCGCGGACACGCTTTTGCAGCTTTCCGAGGATGCGCAACAGGTCGCGCGTGTCCTCGCGGTTCAGCCCCGCGAGGACGCCGTACATGATCTCCATCGGCTCGACCTCGATGCTCTTGGCGAGCTGCGCGCCCTTGGTGGTCAGCCGGATGTAGACGACGCGCCGATCCGACGTCGAGCGCTCGCGCGAGACGAGCCCCTCGCGCTCCATCCGATCGATGATGCCGGTGACGGTGCTGTTCTGCGCGCGGATGCGCTCCGAGAGAGACGACAGCGACAGGTCGCCGAACGTCTCGAGCAGCTTGATCACCGTCAGCTGCGGCCCCGTGAGCCCGAGCTCGCGGGCGGCCTGCTTCGTCAGCCGGCGCGACTCGGTGTAGAGGTAGATGATCGTCTCGACGATCGCGTCGACCTCGACCTTGGCCTCGTCCGAGAGGGGGAGCGACATGGGGAAATTCGGCCGGAACGTGGCCGTTCTGGATAATTCGCACACGAAGTATTCGCGTACGAAGGGGAAGTCAAGGGCCCTGCCCGCCGACCGCGTTCAGATGACGGTTCAGGTGCGACGTCGAGAGCACATGGGCACCGATGCGCCCACTTACGTTTCGTTCGGCGGCAGCTGATTTTGGCAGTCATCGGGGGTCGTCACGTATCCTAAGCCAGGCATGTTTCCGACCGAGCCGGTCCCCGAGAAGATCGGCCCCTACCAGGTAGTGAAGTGCATCGGCCGCACGGGGGCGGCCGACATCTACTTGGCGAGGGCAGAGGGGCCGCTGGGGTTCGCGCGGAGCGTCACGCTCAAGATGGTGCGCTACGCCCTCGACGACGACGCCCGCTTCGCCGAAGAGCTCGCGCGCGAGGCCGCCATCTGCGCCCGTTTGAATCACCCGGGTGTGGTCCGGATGTTCGATTTCTTCGAGCACGAGCGCCGCTTGGTGCTCGTCCTCGAGCAGGTCGAGGGCGCGAGCCTCGACCGGTTGCTCGCTCACCTCGCCCGTCGAAAGCAACGGCTCGGTGACGGCGCGGTGTTTTACCTCGGTGGACAATTGGCCGCCGCCCTCGCGCACGCCCACGCGTCGACCGACGAGGACGGCAACCTCTCGCCGGTCATCCACCGCGACATCAAGCCCGAGAACGTGCTCATCGGTTGGGACGGCCAGGCCCGCCTGTCCGGCTTCGGGCTCGGCAAGATCCTCGGCCGCACCCCGGACTCGATCGCCGGCACCGTGAAGGGCACCCCCGGCTTCATGTCGCCCGAGCAGGCGCGCGGCGAGCGCGCGACGGTCCGCAGCGACGTCTACGGCTTCGGCGTGTTGCTCTGGTCGCTCCTCGGCGGCAAAGAGCCGCCCACCGACGGCA
>CALKVR010000708.1 GCA_938004815.1 uncultured Polyangiaceae bacterium
ATCCAGTCGTGGGGCTTTCGCCCCCCCAAGACCCCGCGCGAGCCCAGCGACCCCGCGTCGTACGAGATCGTCGTCGTCGAGCCCGAGAGCGAGCAGCGCCTCGAAGAGCAGCGGCTCGCCGTCGTCCGCCCCGCTCGCGCCTGGGCGTTCGAGGGCACCTACGTCGAGACGCGCGAGTACCGCGGCCCCGACGGCTCACCCCGCCCCAAGCACTTCTTCCAAGCGACGATCCCGACCGAGCTGGAGGAGCGCCTCCGCGAGTCGCCCGAAGACATCATGGCGCGGAGCGACCTGAACGAGGTCCGGCCGCTCCGCGAAGACGAGTAGCCGCTACTTCTTCGGCTTCGACGCCGGCTTGGGCTTCGTCGCCTTCTTCTCGGCCGGCTTCGGCTTCGACGCCTTCTTCTCGGCCTTCTCGGGCTTCTTCTCCGCCTTCTTTTCCTTCGTGTCCTTGAGGAGCGTCCGGCAGAGCACCTCGAGATCGCTCGGGGGCGCGATGGCGCCGTCCCAGACGAAGTGGACGTAGCTGTCGCAGAGCGCGCGCAGGTGCTCGGGCTTGCCCAGCCTGACCTCGATCGTCTCTTCGACGATGACGGGCTTGTCCTTTTCCTTGTCGGCCTCTTTGGCCTTGGTGGCGCTCTCGGCGCCCGCCTTGGGCTTCTCGGCGTCGATGGCCTTGCCTTCGGGCTCGTTCTTCTGCTCGGGGTCGCCCCAGGTCATGTCGGCGCGTATCCAGCCCCCGTCACCGCGGGCGTCGACCACCTTCAGCCAGTCGCCCTTGCGGCTCTCGATCTTGAAGACCTCTCCCCGCTCGACCTTGAAGGCCACGTCGCTCGACGTGGTCGCCTCTTCGCGGACGTTGGCCTTGTCGCTGGTCACCACGATGGCGGCCTGCTTGCCCAGGACCTTCTCGGCGACCCAGGCGGTGTCGCCCTCGAAGTCCTTGATCTTGACCCAGCCCTTCTTCTTCTCGATGGCCTCGACGGGGAAGAACTTGTCGGCGCTGAACTTGATCTTCGCGGCCTCGTGCGGGTTCTCGCGAAAGTTGGCGCTGGACGTCTTCACGCTGAGGATTTCGCCGGCGTTGGCGACGGCGGGGACCAGCAGGAACGGGAGAGCCAGGGCGATCGACGACAGCTTCACGGCGACACCTCTTGGGGCGGGGTTCATGCTCCGTAGAGCGTTGGGCGCACCGTGACCTACATGTCGCACAACGGACAAATTTCAGGACCACCAATTCCTGCCCAGGGTAGGAATCAGATGACATTCTCCTACCTTTGGGCCTGGAGGCCGGGCCGAGTCCGTGGCAGGCTGGCGGAATGACGCAGCCTTTTTCGCTGGAGAAGCACGGCATCACGGTGACCGAGGTTCTGAGGAACCCTGCTCCCCCGCGGCTCTACGAGCTCGCGCTCCAGCGTGAAAAGGGCAGCGCGATCACGGCGACCGGCGCGCTCGTCGCGCTCTCGGGCGCCAAGACCGGCCGCAGCCCCAAAGACAAGCGCATCATGGAGCACGGCGACAGCGTCAACGACGTGTGGTGGGGCCCCGTCAACATCAAGATGAGCGAGCACATCTTCCTGACGAACAGGGAGCGTGCGATCGACTACCTCAATACCCGCGAGTTCCTCTACTGCATCGACGGCTTCGCCGGTTGGGACCCGGAGCATCGCATCAAGGTCCGCATCATCTGTGCCCGCGCTTACCACGCGCTCTTCATGCACAACATGCTGATCCGGCCCACCGCCGACGAGCTCAAGACGTTCGGTGACCCCGACTACGTCGTCTACAACGCGGGGCGTTTCCCCGCGAACCGCTACACGAGCGGCATGACGTCGACGACGAGCGTCGCTCTCAGCTTCGAGCAAAAAGAGTTCGTGATCCTCGGCACCGAGTACGCCGGCGAGATGAAGAAGGGCGTCTTCACGATCATGAACTACCTGATGCCCAAGGACGGTCTTCTGTCGATGCACTGCTCCGCGACCGAGGGCGAGAAGGGCGACGTCTCCGTCCTCTTCGGCCTCTCGGGCACGGGCAAGACGACGCTCTCGGCCGACCCCAAGCGCAAGCTGATCGGCGACGACGAGCACGTCTGGTCGAACAAGGGCGTCTTCAACATCGAGGGCGGCTGCTACGCCAAGGCGATCAACCTGACCGAGGAGCAAGAGCCCGACATCTTCCGCGCCATCCGCTTCGGCTCGGTGCTCGAGAACGTCGTCTACGACGCCAAGTCGCGCGTCGTCGACTACGAGAACGTGTCGATCACCGACAACACGCGGTGCAGCTACCCGATCGAGTACATCCCGAACGCCAAGGTGCCGTGCGTCGGCGGCCACCCGAACAACGTCATCTTCCTCACCTGCGACGCGTTCGGCGTGCTGCCCCCGGTCGCCAAGCTCACGCGCGAGCAGGCGATGTACCACTTCATCAGCGGCTACACCGCCAAAGTCGCGGGCACCGAGATGGGCGTGACCGAGCCGCAGGCGACGTTCTCGTCGTGCTTCGGCCAGCCGTTCATGGTCTGGCACCCGACCAAGTACGCCGAGCTGCTCGCCAAGAAGCTCGACGACCACAAGGCGCAGGTCTGGCTCGTCAACACGGGCTGGTCGGGCGGCGGCCACGGCGTCGGCGCGCGCATGAAGCTCAAGTACACGCGCGCGATCGTCGACGCGATCCACAACGGCGAGCTCGCCAAGGCAAAAACTGTCGAGGATCCAATCTTCGGCGTGCAGGTGCCGACCGAGTGCTCGAACGTGCCGGCCGAGATCCTCACCCCGAAGAACACGTGGAAGGACAAGGCCGCGTACGACGCGGCTGCTCGCAAACTGGCGGCGCTCTTCGTCGACAACTTCAAGAAGTACGCAGACCAGGCCAGCGACGCGGTGCGCGCTGCCGGCCCGCGACTGTAGTACGCCCCGGTCAGTCCTCTTTCGCTCCGTCGCGCAAGCCGCGCGAAAAGCGCCAGAGCTCGTCGCGGAGGTGTACCCACTCCGCCTTCGAGCGCGTCCAGATGTGGGCGCGCGGCGGCGCGACGTTCGGGTCATCGAGCGAGCCGAGCGTCACGTCGACATACTCGGGCTCGTCGTCGGACGCGTAGAGGATCTGCGCGCCGCAGTCGCCGCAGAAGTCGCGAAGCACCGGGGGCGACGATCGCCGCTGCTTGGGCGTCCCACGCACGAGCGCATAGTCGGTCCGTGCGACCGTCAGCCAGCCGACCGGGGTCGCGCCGCACGCTCGGCGGCAGTCCTCGCAGTGACAGAGCGTCGAAGCGACACCCTGACCTCGGACGCGGTAACGAAGCGCGCCGCAGGCGCAACCGCCCTCGGCGTCGACGGTCGGGAGCGGGCCCTTGTTGATCGGGGGCAGATCCTTGCCGTCGGCAGCACGCTCGAACGACGACTCGCGCAGCGGAGCGCAGACGGTCAGGCGATAGCCCGCGTACCAGTCGCGCCGCCCCGTCGCCATGCTGGCGCGATGTTGCTCGTGGACGCGCCACTTGCGCAGGCGCTCGGGTGAGTCGAACTCGATGATGGTGAGGCGCTCGCCATCATCGGCGACGAAGTCGGCCGACGCCACGAACCCCGGCATCGTGCTCGCTGCCGCGTACATCGCGGCCGCGCGCTCGGCGTACGCCGCGTCGACGCCGCCGAGCAGCCGATTGCGAAAGATGATGATGCGGGTGTCGTCGTTCATCGCCCTGCCCAGACGCTATCAGGAGCCGGGGGTCTCGTCCTCGGCGGTCTCGGCGTCGCCTCTGAGCGTGTTCGCACGCCTCGCGCCACGCATTCGTATGAGCTGCAAGCTATCGTGCCGGGCGACGAGGCGCTAACCTCGCCCGGTGCCTCTGCCCGAGATCGCCAAGGGCACGGTCGTCCGCTCGACCATCCCCAGCCGGCTGGATGCGCTGGAGTGGTCGCGCTGGCACCGGCGCGTCGTCGTCGCGCTGGGGATCACGTGGATCCTCGACGGCCTCGAGGCCAGCCTGATCGCCAACCTGGCGCCGACGCTCCAGGACGAGCGCACCCTCGGCCTCCGCGCCGTCCAGATCGGCATCGCCAACACGGTCTACTTGATCGGGCAGGTGTTCGGCGCCCTCTTCTTCGGGCACCTCACCGATCGATACGGTCGCAAGCGCCTCTTTCTCGTCACGCTCGGCGTGTACCTCGCCGCGACGGCGCTGAGCGGCGCAGCGACCGGCTTCGGCACGTTCCTGGTTCTCCGCTTCATCGCCGGGGCCGGGATCGGCGGCGAGTACTCGGCGATCAACTCGGCGATCGACGAGCTCATCCCCGCGCGCCTGCGCGGGCAGGTCGATCTCGGCATCAACGGCAGCTATTGGGTGGGCGTCGCGATGGGGGCCGGGCTCACCCTCGTCTTGCTCGATCCCGACCTGATACCGGTCGAGCTCGGGTGGCGGCTCGTGTTCGGGCTCGGCGCGATCATGGGCCTCGCGATCCTGCTCGTCCGGCGCGACGTCCCCGAGAGTCCGCGCTGGCTGTTGATGCACGGCTTCGTCCGCGAGGCCGAGGCGGTCATGACGGTGATCGAGGAGCGAGTGCGGGGCGCGAAGGCTCGCGTCGTGGCCGCTATCGAGATCCGCGAGGTCGAGATCACGGTCACGGGCACCGTGGGCGCCGAACACGTGCTCCGGACCCTCATCCGCCGGTTCCCGAAGCGCACGGTCCTCGGGATCGTGATGATGATCGCGCAGGCGTTTTTCTACAACGCGATCTTCTTCAGCTACGGGCTCATCCTCGAGAAATTCCACGGGGTGCGCGCCGACCGCGTGGGGCTCTACATCATCCCGTTCGCGGCCGGGAACTTCCTCGGACCGCTCCTCCTCGGCCCGCTCTTCGATCGGCTCGGCCGCCGGGTGATGATCCCGCTCACGTACGCGGCCTCGGGTGTGCTCCTCGTCGGGACCGGGCTGCTCTTCTGGGCGGGCGCGCTCGACGCCGTCACCCAGACCGCGAGCTGGGGCTTCGTCTTCTTCTTCG
>CALKVR010000709.1 GCA_938004815.1 uncultured Polyangiaceae bacterium
CCGCCGCGCTGGTCGAGGCGGACGTCGAGCAGGTCCGATGAGCAGCGCGGGGGATGATGAAGAGCTGCTGGTTCGAGCCGCCGAGGTGGTCCTTCGGTCGCTCCCGGACGGGTCTGCGTTCCTGCGCGTCGGGAGCTCGGAAGCGGCCGTCAGTCACCACACGCTCGCGATCCTCGATGCGTTCGATCGGCCGCGAACGATCCGCGACGCCGCCGCTCGGCTGCCGGCGCAGGGGGGCCGCGACTTCATCGATCTGACGACCACGATCTTCAAGCTCCGCGCCGCCGGCGTGCTGGTCTCGGTGGCGGGCGATCCCGCGGCGTGGTCGATCGACACCGGCTTCGATGCGAGCCCCATCCACGTCCGCATGCTCCGCGATCGCCGCCGCACGGCCTCCTTCATCGCCGCGCTGCGCGAGGTCGTGCGACCGGACGACGTGGTGGTCGATATCGGGACCGGGACCGGCGTGCTCGCCATCGCCGCGGCGCACGCAGGCGCGTCCAGCGTCTTCGCGATCGAGAGCGGTGAAATCGCGGCACGGGCCGAAGCGGTCGTCCGCGCGAACGGGCTCACCGATCGTGTGCACGTCGTCCGCGGGAGGTCGACACGCGTGCGTTTGCCCGAGCCGTGCTCGGTGCTGGTCACCGAGACCCTCGGCGACGATCCATTCGGTGAGGGTTTGCTCGAGACGGTCGACGACGCGAAGCGGCGCCTCCTCCGACCCGACGCACGCTTGATCCCCAGCGCCGTTCGCCTCTTCGCGACGGCGGTGATGGCCGGCCCCAGGCTCGCAGACGACTGGTTCTTCACGCCCGAGAACCTCGACCGATTCCGTGCGGACTACGGCATCGATTTCGGCTCGTTCGCCGTCGCCGAGCCCACCTTCGTCAAGCTGACGCTCGACGAGACGCGCGATCTGACGCCGCTCGCCCCCCCAGCCCCTCTGGTCGAGGTCGATCTGACGACGGCGTTCACGCCGCGGCTCGAGGCGTCCGGCGACGCCACCCTGCACACCGCGGGGACGCTCGACGGTGTGCTCCTGCACTTCGACGCGCAGCTCTCGCCCAGCGAGCGTCTCGACGCTGCGCCCGCCAACGCCGATGCGGACCACCACTGGCAGTACGTGTGCTGGCTCCAGCCCCGCCGTACCCGGGTGCGCGCGGGCGACGCGCTCGCCCTCAGCTACCGTTACGTCGATGGGACTAGCCGGCTCGATGTCGCCGTCCGCTGACCGGTCGGCTCAGCCGCCGGCGTCGATGCGGCAGAGCTTCTTGTCCACGAGCGCCTGGACGAACTTGGCCAGGTCTCGATTCGCCGTCTCCTCGTCGACCTCGAACTCGGCGACGAGCGTCTCGAGAACTGCCCCGACGGTCGTGCCCTTGAGGATCTTTTCCCACGCCACCGTCGCCGCATCGTTCGTGCCGAAGTACATCCCCGAGCCGAGATGCAGCAGCACGGCCTCGCCATCGATCACACGAGAGAGCACCTCGGGCGGGCACGAGAGACGGTCGTCTGGCCGCAGCACCATGCGGCGTGACTACCACGTGCCCAAGCTCGCAGGAATCTGGCGCGCGGCCACATGACCCCCACCGAAACGCTCCTCCGCTACCTCCTCGAGACCAGCCCAGCCCACGCGGTCCGGGAGATCGGCTCGATCGACGCGCTGCGGACCGAGGTGACGCGGCTCGACCTGGGTGGAGCGTTCTACGCCGTCGGGCGCCGTCGGGGTGACCTCGATGCGCTCCCCGAAGCGCTCACCGTCGATCTTCGACGGCAGCACGCGCGCAACACCACGCAGGCGCTGCGCCTCCAACACGAGATCGGCGAGCTCCGCGCACATCTCGAGCCCCCGTTCGTCCCGCTCAAGGGCGCGGCGCTCCTCTCGCATGACGTGCTCCCCGATCCGGGTCAGCGCACCATGCTCGACCTCGACTTGCTCACCCGGCGCGCCGATCGCGACCGGGTGGTCGCCGGCCTCGAGTCGCTAGGCTTTCGCATGGATGCGTTCGGCGGACCGCCCAAACATCTCCCCGCCTTTCGCCGCGGACCCACGATGCTCGAGGTGCACGAGGTTGCCTTCTGGTCGCCCTCGGGGCGGCGATTCGGTCTCGAAGACTTCACCGCCGCCGCCGAGCCCCTCGCCCCGACGCTCGTTCACCTGGTGCACCACGCGCTCGTCTCCAGCGTCATCGAACCGAGCCTCGTCTGCAAAACGCTCCTCGACGTCGCGCGCTTGCTCGCCGTCAGCTCGAATCCGCCAGCCCTCCTCGAGCGAGCTTCCGCGATCGCCCGCGCCGCCAACCTCGCTTCCAGCCTCGATGCGTTCGCCGCCGCCGCGCGCGCTCTCTCCAGCGGTGCGCCTCTCGATGGCGGCGCGCGCGACATCGCAGCGCTCTGCGAGCCCACCACCCCAGCCGAGGCGAGCTGGCGCTACGCCTCCTTTTACCTGCGGGCGCTGACCGGACCCCCGGCTTGGTACCGTCGCGAGACCCTCGCGAGCCTCCTCCTCCCCCCGCGCGCCGCCATCGAAGACGCGTACGGGCTTCGCCCCGGCTCGCCGTGGGCCTACCCCGCTTACGCGCTTCGGCCGGTCCACCTCGCCGTTCGTGGCATCCAGGCCTTCGCAAGTCGAAGAAAGGGCCGCGCATGAGCCTCGAGGACGAGCTCGACCGCCTTTGTCTCGCCTGCGGCCTCTGCTGCGATGGCACCATCTTCGCGGTGGCGCCGCTCGGGCCTCTCGAGCTCGAGCCCGCCCGATCGCTCAAGCTCCCCATCGTCTCCGACCGCGCCTTCAAGCTCCCCTGCCCCCTCCAAGACGGCACCCGGTGCACCATCCACGCCGACCCGGCCCGCCCCGCGATCTGCGGCGCCTACCAGTGCAAGCTTCGGAAGCAGCACGCTGCCGAAGGGGGCGACATCGAAGAGCGCATCAGCATCGTCACCCGCACCCGAGTCATCGCCGGCCGGGTACGAGCCAAGCTGCCTGACGCCGAGACGTCGGTCATCAAGCGAGTCGACAAGCTCATCCAGGACGGAGGCCTCGCGTCGCTGCGGGGGGACCCCGAGCTGGCGCTCGACGTAGCGGAGCTGGCGGTGCGGTTGGAGCGGGATTTTGGGGTGGTGGTCGAGCGGGAGGGGAAAGGGTGAGCTTGAGGAGCCGTGTTCTGCTTGAGAATCTCCGCTGCTTGCACTACGCGGCAAGTCTGTGATCCCAACCACACCGCTCAGGATCGCGCTGGTGGGTGCAGGGTATTGGGGCTCTCGGTATTTGACCGAATCCGCTGGCGTGCATGAGACAGAGGTCGTGGCCGTCTGCGACTCGTCGGCGGAAGCGCTTGAGCGCGCATCGAAGACCCTGCCGCGCGCGTACGCGACGCGAGAACTTAGCGGTGCCCTCGCTGTTCCGTGTGACGCCGTCATCGTAGCGACACCAAGCGAGACCCACGGCGAGCTCGCTTTGGCCGCTCTACGTGCGAACAAGCACGTTCTCGTGGAGAAGCCCCTGGCAACGCGAGCCGCGGAGGCGAAACGCCTCGTGGAAGAAGCGCAAGCGCGGAGACTCGTTCTCGGGGTGGGGCACCTCGTCCTACTCCACCCGGCGATGCAGTGGCTCTTCTCGGCGTGCGCCCGCGGCGACATCGGCGAACTACTGACCGTCCACTCGGTTCGTCACAGCAACGGCTCACTTCGACGCCACGGCTCGGATCTCTGGGAGCTAGGGCCCCATGACGTCGCGGTAGCGTTGAGGCTCGTGGGACGCCTGCCGCGAGCCGTGCGATGCGATCGATCATCGACCGGAACGACCCTATTTTTGGACTTCTCCGGCGTTTCCGTCACAACCGAACTGTCACGAGCAGCCGTGAGACCCGTCCGAGCAGTGACGGTGACCGGGACGAAGGGAACGGTCGAGTTGGACGAGCTGCGCGGGCAAGCGCGAGTTCGGGATCTCGATGGCCGCGTCTTGACCACGCGGGAGTTTCAGCAAGCGCAGAGTCTCCTGCAGATGCAGCTCGCCCGCTTTGCAGCCGCGGTAGCCATCGGTGACCGCCCGCGTGCCGACGGCGCGGAAGCCCTAAAGGTCGTCGAAGTTCTGTGTTCCGCGGAGCGTGACTACACACGCGCCGAAAAATACATCTGTGTCGCCATGAGCCGCGGGTGAAGGTCTCGCCGTCGACCGCCGCGAAACTCGAGTTCAACATTCTTGAACTGCGCCAGGAGCTTGAGTACGGCGGCCGGAGAGAACTGGTGCAGGTGAGTCGGGTCGATCTCGAAGTCGCGGCCCATGAGGAACAAGAGCCGGTTTCGCAACCGGAACGCGTTCGGCACACTTCCCAGAAATACGCCGCCGGGACGAAGAACACGCCGAATCTCGCCGACGACGACCTCCGGTAGCTGCAGATGCTCCAAAACCTCCCCCGCGACGACGACGTCGAAGGCGCCATCCCCAAAGGGCAGCCGCTGGACGTTGAGGTCGTGACGACGCGCGTCGATCCCACGCTTCGTCCGCGCCCGCTCGACTGCGTCGGGATCCACGTCGATGCCCACCACCTTGTGGCCCGCGGCATACATCTCGGTGAGCGTGCCGTCGCGGCACCCGATATCGAGGAGTTCGAGGGCCGTACCTCCCGACCTGCTGGACACTCGTTCCGCGAACCAAGCGGCTCGGTTCGTTCCCTCGATGGAAAAGTCGTAGCGCCCACCCCTCGCGTGGTGCTCGCGGTAATATTCTCCAACAACGTCCGTCATTTGCCCACCTAGATGCGCTGGACCGCCCAGGGATTCGGCCCTGAACTTCTCCCGCATCGAACGCACCGAAACCTCGCACCCACGAGTCTTGGACTCGACCGCAGTCCGGAGTAGAACGCAACCTTTCCTGGGTCTCAAGCTGTGGCAAGCCACGAACAACACACTTCGGGTCCGGCAGGCGCCGGTCCAGCGGATGACGACCGGCTCGATCTGCTCAACCTGCTGACGCCGCTGCGAAAGCACTGGGC
>CALKVR010000710.1 GCA_938004815.1 uncultured Polyangiaceae bacterium
GGGAGAGGGGAAGGGAAGAGGGAGAGGGAGAGGGGAAGGCGCGGCGCGCGTTCGCCCGTTTGCCGTTTCGCGTTTCCCGCGCCCGTAACCCCGATCGTGCCGGTGCCGGTGCCCGTGCCCGTGCCCGATCTCTCCCTCTCGTCTCTTCCTTTGTTGGCCTCTCCCTCGCCCGGGTGCGACCATTTTTCGGAAGCGTGGGCGTGCGTCGCTAGACTTCGAGTGTCGAGGTAACGAGATGTCCGAAGGAAACAACTTGGTCGGCGTCGACATCGGGACGAGCTCGATCAAGGTCGTGCAGCTGAAGGACACCCGTCGGGGTCCGAGGCTGGTGAAGCTGGGCTACACGGCGCTGCCTCGGCAGACGATCGTGGATGGCCATGTCCTCAACTCGCAGGCCGTCATCGAGGCGCTCGAGCGAGCTTTCAGCGAGGCCAAAATCAAGTCGCGAGACATCGCGATCAGCATCAGCGGGCAGGCGGTCATCATCCGCAAGATCACGGTGCCCATGATGACCGCGGCCGAGCTCGACGAGCAGATCCAGTGGGAGGCGGAGCAGCACATCCCCTTCGACATCAAGGACGTCCACGTCGACTACGAGGTGCTGCGCCGGCGCCCCGAGGCCGGCCAGATGGATCTCCTGCTCGTCGCCGCCAAGCGCGAAGAGGTGAACGACTACACCGAGATCGCGCGACAAGCGCGCCTGCGGCCGGTGGTCGTCGACATCGACGCCTTCACGGTCCAGAACCTCTTCGAGTTCAACCGCGGGCTACCGCCCGACATGACGTTCGCGATCATCAACGTGGGGGCCAGCCTCGCGTCGATCAACATCGTGTCCAAGGGCGTCAGCGCGTTCACGCGCGACATCGCGAACGGCGGCAACTACATCACCGAGCAGATCCAGAAGCAGCTCGGCGTGCCGTTCGAACAAGCCGAGGAGTTCAAGTGCGCGGCGGCCATGGGCGGCGGCGGCGTGACCCCTCAGGTGAGCTCGATCATCGAAGGCGTCTGCGACTCCATCGCGGGCGAGATTCAGCGCAGCTTGGACTTTTTCCACGCCACCAGCGGTGAGGCGGAGATGCACCGCATCTTCCTCACGGGTGGGTCGTCGAACCTACCCCAGCTCATGAACGCGATCGCGCGCCGCGCTCGCGTCGGGGTCGAGCTCATCCCGCCGCTGGAAAAAATCGCGGTGGAGGGCAAAGATGTGAATGCGCAGCTGCTCCAGACCCGAGCCGGGCAGCTGTGTGTCGCGCTCGGGTTGGCGATGCGCAAAGATAGAGAGAGGCGCCTGTGATTCGCGTCAACCTCCTCCCCCAGAAAAAGAAGGCCGAGCGCATCGCGCTCGAGCCGAGCTCGAGTCAGCGCTGGCTGCTCGTCGTGCTCGGCGTCCTGTTGTTCGAGGTGATCGGTCTCGTCCTGTTCCACCAGACGAAGGTGGGCGAGCTCGAGGTCGAACAGCGCAAGAACGCAGAGCTCACCGGGCAGATCGGGACGATCCGGCAGCTCGTAACGCAGCACCAACAGGTCAAGGTCGAGCTCGAGGCGCTGCGCGCGCGCGAGCAGGCCATCGCCAAGCTCGAGGCGGCTCGAACGGGCCCGACGGCGGCCATGCTCGAGCTCTCGCAGCTGCTCACGCCGGGCAAGGGCCCGACCGTCGACGCCGACATGATCTCGCGCATCCAGAAGGACCCGCTGCGCGCCTACAACACCGGCTGGGACACGCGCCGCGTCTGGCTGGTCAGCTTCAAAGAGACGAACCGAACGGTGCAGGTCGAGGGCCTCGCCCGTGACTCGCAAGACGTCTCCGAGCTGGCGCTGCGGCTGCGTGCGTCGTCGTACTTCTACGATGTGCGGCTCCTGCCCGGCCGCAAGGACTCTGCCCAGGAGACGGGCATGGTCGCGTTCGGCATGGAGATGAAGGTGAGGTACTGATGGCACCCCGCGCAACGGGTGGAAACGTCCTCGGTCGGCTCTCGCTCCCGGCGAAGTTCGTCTTCGGCCTCGTCCTGACGGTCGTCGTCGGCGCGCTCTACTTCGTCGTGTTCTTCGCCGACGTCGACGGGCAGATCTCGGCCGCTCAGGGCCAGCACGGCCAGCTTCAAGCCGAGCTCGCCAAGGCCGAAGAGGCCAAGGACGCCTTCCAGAAAGACGTCGAAGAGAAGACGCGGAAACAGCAGCTCGAGCGCGAGCAGAAGAAGGTCCTCCCCGACGATCCGGAGACACCAGCCTTTCTCGCCGCCGTGCAGCAGGTCGCGACGGTCTCGGGCGTGAACCTCGTCTCGTACAAGCCCGAAGACGAGTCGCCCGAAGAGTTCTACGTGCGCGTCCCGATGTCGCTGTCGATGCGCGGGCGTTTCCACCAGATCGCCAGGTTCTTCTACGGCGTCGGCCAGCTCGATCGCGTCATCAACATCGAGGACATCGAGATGCGCATCGTCGCCGACCCCAACGCCAGCCCCGACGAGGTCATCCTCGAGGTGAAGTGCCTGGCCACCGCCTTTCGAGCGAAACGCGACACCGACGGCGGCGCAGCGCCGTCAGGGCGCAGGAGATGAGCATCATGAAACGCCTCTCGATGGTCCCGCTCTTGGCGGTCCTGGTCGGCTGCGGGGACGAGACCGCTCCGCCGATGCCCGGGGCCCCGGCCGCGCCTCCCCCGGCCGCCGCGCCCGCGCCTGGCAAGCCTGGCGCCAAGAACGTACCCGCCGTCCCCTCCAACCTGCCACCGCTCCCGGTCCGTGACATCCAGGAGCGCGACTTCCTCGAGTCGCCGACCAGCCGCGACCCGTTCAAGAGCTACGCCGACCAGTTCGTCGTGAAGCCCGCGGCGGTCGACGCGGCCAAGATCACGCGTGAGGTCCTGGTCGCGAAGTACGCGCTCGAGGAGCTCAAGGTCAACGGCATCATCACAGGCGGCGCGCCGCGCGCGATGGTGACGGATCCGAGCGGGCTCGGGTGGATCTTGCGCGTCGGCGATTTCGTCGGCAAGGCCGAGGTCCTTCAGAGCGGCGGCTCCACGGGCACCGACGTGGCGGTCAACTGGCGCGTCGATCGCATCCGCGAGAACGACATCGTGTTCGTGCGCGAAGACCCGTCACGCCCCGACGTCCAGGCCACGACCCGGGTGCTGTCGCTGCGTACGCGCGACGAAATGAAGCCGGAGATCCGCACCGGCATCCGCGGCTCGCGCCCGGACGAAGAGGGCGGCGCCGACGCACCGAAGGGCAAGCCCGCGCCGAACACGGGCGGCTAGCCGCCACCCAAACCAGGCACGTCATCGTGCTCGATGGCGGTGGTGCTGCTCGTTCACCCCCCGGCCCCCCTCACCTCTGGTGAGGGGGGTTCGAACTTTTGTTCGCAGCGAATTGGGCCCGCGCCCCGCTCCGAGCCTAACGTCGACACGCAATGCGTACTCATTGGGTGAGCAGGTGCCTTTCCGCCGTTCGACGCGGCCCTGTCCGGGGCGGGATCAGGCGAGTCGCCGCCGGCCTCGGCGTGTGGATGCTCGCGGCCCTCTTGTGCTTTACCGCTTCGGCTGCTCCGAGCAGCGTCAAGGTGACCGACGTCACGCTCGCGACGCCGAAGTCGGGCACCGCGAGGGTGGTCATCAAGACGAGCGGCAAGCCGACTTACACCGCGCGCATCGCGGACGGAGGCAAGCGCATCCTGCTCGACCTCTCGTCGGCGACGGTGGCGGGGGCGCCCGCGGCGATCGTCGAAGGAAACGACGTCGTCGCAGGGGTGATGACGCAGTTCTTCAAGGAGACGAGCACGACGCGCATCCTCGTCCAGCTGAAGAAGGGCGCCGCGTACTCGGTGAGCTCCGGTGAAGGCGAGGTCGTCGTCGACCTCGAGCTCGCCGACAAGACCGCTCCGATGCCGGCCGTTCGCAAAGAGATCAAGAAGGCGACGCCGCAAGCAAAGGCGTCGGCCGACGCGGCTTCGATCAAGGACGTTCGCTACGCCCACGTGACCGACCACGACAAGATCACGATCGACGGGGTCGGCAACGCCAAGGTCACCGAGCACCGGACCAAGACCGGTCTCCGGCTCGAGATCAAGGGCGCGAGCCTGCCCAAGTCGCTCGAGCGCATGCTCGACGTCGGCGCGTTCGGGGGCGCCGTGCGCGCCATCTCGTCGTTCCAGAAGCCCGGGGCGACCGACACCGTCGTCGTCGACATCGATCGCGCCGCCGAGGCCAAACACGTCCTCACGCGCGAGGGTGACTCGCTCGTGTGCGTGCTCTCGCGCGGGGCGCTCCACTCGTCCGAGGTCGGTCGCGCCGCCGACGGCGGCGCTGCACGCCGCACCAAGACCGTCGCCCGCGAGGACGCCTACGAGCTGCCCGTCGTCGAGACGAGCCTGGGCGCGCCCATCGAGCGGACGGTCGAACCGGACCAGGCCGACGCGTTCCTCCCCGGCATGGCTCCGCAGGTCGGCGGACAGAACAACCCCGACCCGGGCCGCGCCGCGGTGGGTCGACGCATCGATCTCGACCTCAAGGACGCCGACATCCACGACGTCCTCCGCCTTCTCTCCGACGTCGGCCGCGTCAACGTCGTGACCGCCGACAACGTGACCGGCTCGGTCACCATCCGCATGCGCAACGTTCCGTGGGACCAGGCCATGGAGACCGTCCTCCAGGCCAAGGGCCTCGGCATGGTTCGCCGCGGCAACCTCATTCGGGTCGCGCCCATCGCCGACCTCAACAAGGAGCGCGAGCTCGCGTTGGCCCGTCGCAAGAGCGAGTTCGAGCTCGCTCCGCTCGAGACCCGCCTCGTGCCCGTCTCGTACGCGAGCGCCAACGACATCGTCCCGCGAGCCAAGGACCTGCTCTCGCCGCGCGGCACCGTCGCGGTCGACGAGCGCACCAACGTCCTCATCCTCCGCGACATCACCGGTAACCTGAACCAGGTCGAGGAGCTCGTCCGCTCGCTCGACACCCAGACGCCGCAGGTGCTCATCGAGGCGCGCATCGTCGAAGCCTCGAGCC
>CALKVR010000711.1 GCA_938004815.1 uncultured Polyangiaceae bacterium
GACCGCGAGCTTGGCAGCCGCGGCGCGGAGCGCGTCTGCGCGGGCGCGCTCGGCGATGCCGCGCTGCTCTTCGGCCGCGACGCGCTCGCTCACGACCGCTGCGAGGGTCTTCACGATGCGCGCTGCGCGACGCCGCATCGAGCCGTCGCGCAGCTCGTCGGCTCGATCGACCACCACCTCCGAAATCATCGCTTCGACGGCGGGCCACCCCGAGCCCTCGAGCGCCGCCGCGTCGCCGAGGCGACCGCTGAGGGCTTGCTTGGCGCTGAACGGGATGACCTCGGCGTGCGGGGTGACGCCGATCTCGCGGAGACCGTCTTCGGTGTGCGTGACGACGCGGGCGACGTCGTCCGCCTTGAGGCGGTCCTTCTTGTTGAGGAGCGCCACGATCGGGATACCCAGCGCGGCGACGTCCTGGAGGATGACCGCTTCGCTCGCTTTCATCGCGCCCGAAGCGTCGAGCAACCAGAGGACGAGATCCGCCTCGTCGAACGCGCTGCGCGCCTCCATCGCGTGCTCGGGGTCGGGCGCGTTGAAGCCCGGCGTATCCAGGACCTCGACCCACCGAAGCCGCTCGATGGGCGCGTAGATCTGCACCCGATCGATGCGCGTGCCCTCGGCCTGCAGCCGCGTCAGCGTGGCCTTGAGCCCCTCGTGCGACACGACGCGGTCTGCCCCGCCCCGCACCAGAACGCGGACGAACGGGTCGGGGGCGTAGGCCACGCGGTGGAGCGTAGCGGTCGTCGGCAGGATGCCGGTGGGCGCGACGTCGACGCCGAGGAGGGCGTTGATGAACGTGCTCTTGCCGGCGTTGAACTCACCCACCACGGCCGCCACGATCGCCTTCTTGCCTTCGGACGCGAGCGCCTCGACCTGCAGCAGGTCGGAGGCGGTGCCGAACGCGCGCGCTTCGCGAAGCAGCATCTCGATCACGGCGGCCCACCCCCCCGGCGCGTCGAAGAGCGCGCTGGCGGCCCGCGCGCGAAGACTGTCGGCCCACGCCTCGATCTCGGCCGGGACGTCGTCGAGCAGATCGAACGCGCGCACCGCGTCGCCCGACGAGAGCGCCCGGCCGGCGGCGAGCAGCCGCTTCACCCCTTCGGGGACCGCCATCGGGCGGCGCTCGGCGAGCGCGGCGAGGGCCGGCTCGTCGCGGCCATCGATCGCCAACCTGAGGAGCGTCCGCTCGGCCCCCGGCTCACCGCTCGCGAGCGCCCGCACGAGCGCGACGCGGGCGTCGTCGCGGCGCCCCTCGGCCAGCGCAAAGGCGGCGGTGAACGTGGGGTCGTCGACGAGCCCGGCCCCCGCGACCACCGCCCGCAGATCGGTGAGCAGCGCGGCGTCGTTGGTAGAGGCGATCACCGTCGCGAGGAGCTCTTTCGCGCCCGCGGCCTCGAGCACGAACGCGCGGATCGAGAGCGCGGTGGCGCGCGCCCGCGCGAGGGTATCGCCCGCCGTGAGCCAGAGCGCCCGGGCGAGGACGGCGGCCCGCCGACCCGGCTCGCGGTCTTCGATCGGGCCCTCTTCACCGAGCGCCTCGCCGATCGCGCTCACGACCTCGACCGCCTCGGCCGCCGACCCCGCGGCGAGCAGACACTCGGCGCGACGAAGCAAGGCGGCCTCATCGGGCCCGTCGAGCGGCGCCGGCAGTCGATCGAGCCAGCGAGCCGCGCGCGCGGGGTCGCCGACCGCGAGATCCATGTCGCAGAGATCGAGGAGCGCGCCGCGGGACGAGGGGCGGTCGTCGCTGGCGGCGGCGGCGCGCTCGAGCGCCTCTCGCGCCTGCGGATCGCCGACCCGAGCGGCCGCGCGCCCCAAGCGCAGCCACACGTCGCCGCGCCAGGGGACGGCACGCGCGAGCTCGGTGAGCGCCTGAACTGCTTCGTGATCCAGCCACGCCGCCTCGGCCGCGTCGGCCCAGAGAGCGAGCCCGAGCGGAGAGCCTGGGACCTTCGAGAGGATCGCGCGAGCGTGCTCGCGCGCGTCGAGCGGCCGTCCCCGCTCGAGCATGAGCTCGGCCGCGCGCCGATCGCCTTCCAGGCCGCGGGCGAGGATCTCCACGCGCTCGGCGAGACGCGAAATGCTCTCGAAGAGGGGCGCCACCGCGCGCGAGCTTACAGGAGCCATCGGCGCGCCGTCAGCGCTTCCTCAGGATCACGTACCGGAGCCGCCCCTCGGTGACCCGCTCCGGAGCCATCGCCTCGCCGATCCCCGGCGAGAGCGCGATCCAGCGCTCCACGCCACGCGCGAAGCGCGATCGCGTCCAGTCGACCTCCAGCGGTGCGCCGTCGTCGAGCAAGAGAACCAGCGCGTCGGGGCTGCGCTGCGCGAGGACCTCGTCGGGGATGGGCTTGGACGTGTGCCCGCCGGGCAGGACCGCGATCATCGGGTCGGTGACGCCCGCAAAATCGAAGATGGCGGCGTCTGGCGCGGCCACTCCGACCCACCCCACGTCGAGCGTGCCGATGACCCGCGCCCCCTCGAGCCCCGGCCGCGCGCTCTCGATCGTCTGCATCCGATCCGCGAGGACGCGACGCGAACGCAGCCCGGGCCCCGCCCAGACGAAGAGCTCCAGGCCCACCGCCAAGAAGACGAGGACGCGCGGCGCCCACCGACGAAGCGCCGAGCCCTGGTCGGCGGCGGCCCCGATCGCCGCCACGACCAAGGCGCTCGCGGGCAAGACCGGGGTGACGAGGCGGCTGAGCGGCATCCAGTCGCCCCCGGCCACCGCGACCGCGACGAAATGGAGCACCACCGCGGCGAGGACCCACCGCACGTAGCCGCCGAGCTCTCGCCACGCGGCGACCGCGCCGAGGAGCGCGACCGGACCGGTGAGAAGAAAGCACGAGAGCGCGTAGATGGCGCCGGCCGTCAACGTCGACTGCTTGGCGACCGCCGCGAGCGGCGCCGCGCGACCGAACACCACGCCGCGAACGACGGCGGCGGCGACGAAAGGCAGCGCGACGAGGACGAGGCGCGCAGCGTGCGCCCGCGTCAGGGAGAGCGGCTCCCGCGGCCACGCCGAAGAGCACCGGCCCGAGCGGCTCGGCGCGCGCGCCGTGGCGGAGCGCGACCGCGATTGCGACGAGGCCCGTCACGAGCCCGGTCTCGAGACCGGCGCTCGCCCAGGCCGCGAGCGGGGCCGAAGCCCCGATGACGGCCGCGCCCGACCACCGCCACCGCGAGCCGGCGATCGACGCGATGCGAGCGCCGAGCATCGCCGCGCCCGCGATCCACGCCACCAGGCCGAGCGCGCGCGCGACGCGGAGGGCCTCGAGCGCGCCACCCGCCGCGAACGGCGCGAGGAGGTGGGCGAACCCGAGCGGCGTCACGCCGTCGGTGCTGACGCCGCGGCGGTTGAACACGTAGCCCTCGCCGATCGCGAGGTGGTGCGCGTACCGCGCCGGGATGAGCGCGTCGTCGACGGTGAACCCCCAGAGCACCGCGGCGGCAGCAGCGGCGACGGCGGCGACGAGCACGCCCCCGACCCACCTTCGCTCGCTAGCTTGCGGCCCTCGCATTGTCCACTCCGCGACGAAACGGTCCGAAAAGTTATAGGAATGGCGCGACGCTCATAGCATCTCGTTCGGATGATCGGAGAGTCCGCCGCGCCCGCTCGGCAAAAGGGCGCCCCAGACCAGGTCGAACGATGGCTCGCGTTCCTCAAGCAGGCGGCCCCCGCCGTCGACCACGCCCCCCTCCCCGGCCTGGCCGCGGGGGTGGGGTCGGCGGGGACGTTCATCGATCTCGCCGACGCGCTCGCTGATCTCGCCCGCGGCGCGCGCCGCCGGGCCGGCGTCCGCGTGCGGGCGGCCGAAGAGATCTTCGAGGTCGGCCTCGAGCGCTGCTCGGGTGGCGCGCTCGCGAGCTTCTACACGACCGGTTCGAGCGTCGGGGTGCACCTGTTCGAGCAGCCCGTCGATGGGCGCGCCCTGGCCCGTGTCATCGCCGGCGAGCTCGACCGTCGCGCCGCGTCGTCGGCGCCGCGCGAGGCCGAGCGGATGTTGATCGCGGCGCGCCCGCTGCGTGCGGCCGCGTTCGAAGGCGACACATCGCAGAGCGCCTCCGAGGGCACGGTGATCGAGCCGAGCGACGAGCTCTCGTTCGCCTTCGGCGCCGAGCTGACGCTGCGCGCGCAGACGAGCGCGCCGACCTCGAGCGGCGGCGTCCTCCGCGCCGAGATCCTCCCCCTCCTGTTCAAGGGGCGTCTGCGTGTCTTCACCGCCGAGCACACCCGCGACCTCTGCGACGTGCACGTCTTCTTGCTCGCCGAGAAGCTCGCAGACCTGGCGATCGAAGCCCTCGACGCGAGCGCCCGGCTGAGGCCGCTCTGGCGCAAGGTCGAGGCCGGCGGTGCTCTCGCCGGCATCCGGCTCGTCGGCGCTCGCGGCGCCGGCACGCGCGACGCCCTCGCCTTCTCGCTGGCGCCGTCCCGTCGCTCGGGCCCCCGCATCGAGGGGTGGACCTTCCCCGCCCTCGAGATCGGCGCCTTCGCGCGCGCCGTCATCGACTTCGGGCGCTCGCTCGCGCGCACGCTCGTGCGATGGGACCGCTCGCAGACGCACAACCTGCGCCTCGTCGAGCTGCGCAGCCGGCTGCGAGAGATCGCAGAGATGTGCCGTGAGATGGACCAGGACGACACCCTGGTGAACGCGTCGCCCGAGAGCTACCGCGCCTACGCCACCTCGAGCAGCGTCACGTCCCCCAGGGTCGACCTGGCCGCAGCCCGGCTCCGCTTCGCCCCCAAGTGGACGGCCGCCGTCCCCGCGATCGATCTGCGCTCGATCTTCCTCTGCGGCGACGCGTTCGTCGTGGGGTCCACGCGCGAGGTGTCGTGCATTCACCGGAGCGAAGGCACCATCGCCTGGACGCGGCCGGTCGCGCGCGGCGTGAGCGTCATGACGCCCTCGGGGCTCGCGCGCATCGACGAGGCCGGCAAGCTCGATCTGATCGATGTCCAGAGCGGCGAGACCCGCTCCACCCTCCGGCTCGAGCCGCGCGTGGGCGGGCCCATCACCGGCGCGGTGATCGGCGCGCCAGGCCTGCCCCGGATGCTCGTCGTCTCGGAGGGTCGTCGCCGCCTCGCGGGCGTCGACCTGGAGGCGGGTGAGATCGTGTGGCGCCTCGGGACGCGACGCGCCGCCAACTTCCGGTTCAAGCGCGCGGGGCGGCTCGTGGTCGTCTCCGCCGGCGACCAGGGCCTCTTCGCCATCGACGTCGTCACGGGCGAGGTCGTCTGGCGCTTCCGCGCCCGCCTTCGGTTCTCGGCGCCCGCGAGCATCTGCGACGACGCGCTCTTCGCCATCGCGGGCGACGCGGCGCTCTCGGGCGGCGGCTCGACGCGTCTTTTTCACCTCGACCCCTGGTCCGGCAAGCTCCGCTGGAGCGTCGACCTCCCCGGGCACGCGCGCCCGGTCGGCGCACCGCACGTCGGCGGTCGCACCGTGCTCGTCCTCACCCTCGGCGCCCGCGGCTCCCACCTCGTCGCGTTCGATCGCGCGACTGGCGAGCTGCTCTACGCGCGCGAAGCGTGCCGCGGCGCGGCCGCCGCGCTCCTCGTCGACGACGTCGCCATCCTGAACGCCGAGACCGGTGAGCTCTGCGCGTTCGGCGCCAACGACGGCGAGCTCCGCTACCGGCACGTCTTCGCCGAGACCGCCGAGGGCGATCGGCCGCGGCGCCTCGAGCCGGTGCTCCGGTCCGGCGCGCTGTTCGTCCCCCAGAGTCAGGTCCACGTCGTCCGTCCCAGCGACGGCCGCCCCGTCGGGGTCGTCGCCACCGACCTCGTCGCCGATCTCCTCCGGGTCGACGAGCGCTGCGACGTCTACGTCGCCGAAGAATCCGGCCACGTTGCCGCGTTCTCGGCCCTGGCCCGCCTCTCGTTGGTCAAGTAGCCCCATGCCGGTTCGCGTGCGCCCTGCCGGTTCGCGTGCAGAGGCTATGCGAGCGAAATAGCCACAGCTCCCTCCGCCCAAAAGCTGTGCTACGCCCTCGCCCATGCATCTTGCGATCGTCGGCACCGGTTACGTGGGTCTCGTGGCAGGCGCGGGTTTCTCGGACTTCGGCAACGACGTGGTCGGCGCCGACGTCGACGCCGGAAAGATCGACCGGCTGAACCGCGGCGAGATCCCCATCTACGAGCCGGGCCTGGACGATCTCATCAAGCGCAACATGAAGGCCGGGCGGATGCGGTTCACGACCGACGTCGCCGAGGCCATCCGCGGCGCCGACGTCGTCTTCACCGCCGTCGGTACGCCCCCGGCCGCCGACGGCTCGGCCGATCTCTCGGCCGTGTACAAGGTCGCCGAGACGTTCGGCAAGACGATCGACCGGTACAAGGTCATCGTGAACAAGAGCACGGTGCCCGTCGGCACCGCCGACAAGGTCCGCGAGATCATCGCCGCCCAGACCAAGGTTCCCTTCGCGGTCGCCTCCAACCCCGAGTTCCTGAAAGAGGGCGCCGCGATCGCCGACTTCATGAAGCCCGATCGCGTCGTCATCGGCAGCGACGACGAGCGCGCCCGCGATCTCCTCAAGCAGCTCTACTCGCCCTTCGTCCGCACCCAAGACCGCATCCACGTGATGGATGCGCGCTCGGCCGAGCTCACGAAGTACGCAGCCAACGCCATGCTCGCGACGCGCATCTCGTTCATGAACGACCTCGCGCTCCTCGCCGAGAAGGTGGGCGCCGACATCGAGCTCGTGCGCAAGGGCGTCGGCTCCGATACGCGCATCGGGCCCAAGTTCCTGTTCCCGGGGCCTGGCTACGGCGGCTCCTGCTTCCCCAAGGATCTCTCGGCGCTCGTCCACCTGGCCGATCAGGTCGGTCACGGGCTCGACGTCGTGCGCGCCGTCGAGGCGGTGAACAAGCGCCAGAAGCGCGTCCTCGCCCAGAAGATCGAGAAACACTTCGGCGACGTGAAGGGCAAGGTCGTCGCGGTCTGGGGCCTCGCGTTCAAGCCCGAGACCGACGATATCCGCGAGTCGCCGGCGCTCGTCCTCATCGACGAGCTCCTGAGCCGCGGCGCCACCGTCCGCGCCTACGACCCCGAAGCGATGCCGAACGTCAAGGCGATCTACGGCGACCGGGTGACCTTCACCACCGGCGCCTACGAGGCCGCCGAGGGCGCCGACGCCCTCGCCCTCGTCACCGAGTGGCACGCGTTCCGCGCGCCCGACTTCGAACGGCTCAAGAAGATCATGAAGACGCCCGCCCTCTTCGACGGGCGCAACATCTGGCCGACCCAAGAGGTCGCGCGGCTCGGCTTCACCTACGAGGCGATCGGCCGCCGCCCCGTGAAGCCCGCCTGACGGTTGGGACACTACGGCGCGCGGACCTGCTCGGCCTTGGCCCTGACGAAGCGCGCGAGCGCGCGGAAGGGCACGTCGGCCGGACAGACGCGCTCTTTCTCTTCGAGGACCTCGTCCCCGACGAACGCGAGCATCCGAGCCGCGGCGTCGTGGTCGGGCATGCTCCGCGAGCTCATCATCGCGAACGCCATCATCCCCGGGTAGGCCCCGCGTGAAGCGCGCATGCGCTCGGCCTCGCCGACGTCGCAACGGCCGCAGGCGAAGCAAGCCGAGAACCGCGGCATGGCGAGCCGTTCGTCGGGGGTGACCGCGGGCAGCCGGTCGGCGCCGTAGTTCTCGTGGAAGAGACGCAGCCCGGTGACGGCGCCGAAAGCCCGCTTGATGAGCACCCGCACCAGGGAGATGCCGAGGACGATCGCGGCCAGCGCTCGCCCCGAGGCGACGATCTTCTTGATTTTCGACATGGCCGGCTCGCTCCGGGGGGAAACGACGGGCGTCACCGTAACACGAGCCGGTGGGGGCGCCGGGGTTACGCCGCCTGTTACGCTGTTACGGGCCGCGACGGTGGGTGTTACGCCGGCAAGTTATTGAAATGACGAACGTCCTCGCCTGGCATGGCACCTGCAAACGGGGCCGGCATGCTGAACGAGACGCAAGCCCGGTCGACGCAGGACGAGACCCTTCTCATCGCCGACCTGCTCGGGGGTAGTGACCGCGCTTGGCGTGAGTTCCACCTCCGGTACGACCGGCTCATCTACCGGTGCATCACGAAGGTGACCGGGCGTTTCGCGGCGGTCGTGAGCCACGACGACATCCGCGAGATCTACGCGACGCTCATCGTGCAGCTCCTGTCGAACGACATGCACAAGCTCCGCACGTTCGACGCGGCCCGCGGCAACCGGTTCAGCTCGTGGCTCGGCCTCCTCGCCATCAACGCGGCGTACGACCACCTGCGCGCGCTCAAGCGCGAGCCCAACCGCGCTCCTATCAACGAGGCCGAGACCCTCCGCTGCGAGCTCCCCACCCCCCACGAGCTCTGCGAGCGCCGTCAGCGGGCCCAGCGCGTCGCCACCGTGCTGCGCACCTTCTCGGCGAAAGATCAGCAGTTCGTCGAGCTCTACTACGGCGAGGGCCTCGAGCCCGAGCAGGTCGCGGTTCGCATGAACATCAGCGTCAAGACCGTCTATTCGAAGAAGCACAAGATCCAGAGCCGCCTCGAGTCGCTCCTCGCGACCGCCGCCTGATCGCCACGGATTCGAGCCTTTTTTCCGCGGCTTTCCTTTGCTAAAGAGCTTGTAGCGCATGCTGCAGGCTCTTCGTCTTTTCGGCCTCTCTCTCGGCGCCCTGGCCGTCCTCGGCTGCAACGTCACGAGCGACGGCTCCGCCGGCGACCCGCCCACCGACCCCGACCCCGACGTCCTGGGGAGCGGCGCGCGGATCAGCGAGGTGATGGGGCCCGCCACCTGGTTCAAGCCAGAGATCCAGATGGGCACGGATGGCTGCTCGTTCCCACCCGATCGACAGGTCTCGTTCACGGGGCAGATCATCGTGGCGGTCGATCGGTTCGACGAGACGAACGACGGCGCCATCGGCAACATCTACATCCAGGATCTGCAGGGCGACCCCGCCGCGCCCGTGCCCTACTCCGGCCTGACGATCTTCGGAGCCAGCTTCACCCCGCCCGATCTGCGGATCTTCGAGGGCGACGTAGTCGACACGTTCGGCACGCTCACCGAGTTCATCGGCCCGAACAGCGCCGGCTTCGGCGGCTGTCGTACGCTGCCCGAGGCGAGCGGCGCCATTCAGCTGCGGTTCGACGCGGCCCCGGCCGCGCCTTCGACCATCGTGTTCGCCGGCGCCGACGCGAGCCGATGGGCGCCCATCATCGGCTACGACAACGCCCGCCAGTGGCTCGGCATGCTCGTCCGCCTCGAGGGTGTCACGATCGGCACCGACGCCGTCGCCGACTCGGCGGGGCGCTACACCGCTGCCCTCGATCTCGGCGGCGGCCTCGCGGGCGACGACTTGGTGAAGATCTCGAACGAGCTGTTCGACCTCGAGGCCTCGGGCTTGGAGCTGACGGCCGGCACGCAGTACGCCGCCGTCACCGGGGTCTTGACCTACTTCTACGGCTTCAAGATCGCTCCGCGGTCGGCCGCGGATTTCGAGTAGAGCGCATTGCCGATGGTGTGGCGGCTGATGGTGCGGTGCCGGCGTGGCCCCGACTTCCGTCGTGCCCTCGCGATCGGCAGCCTCTCTGTCGCCCTCGGTTGCAGCGCGCAGGTCGGCGGCGGGGGCGCCACCACGCCGCTCGCCTCGACCACCGTCAGCGGCGCGCGCCTCGACGTGCACGAGATCGCTGGCAGGCCGCGCCTCGTCGCGCTCGCACGCGACGGCGATCCGGCCCCCGCCCTCGCCGCCGCCCTCGTCGCACCGGGCGACCCTGATGCGCTCGCCGCCCTCGCGACGATCCTGCGGCAGCGCTCGCCGCGCTGCGAGCCGCCCTCGTCACCCCGATCAAGCCGGACGAAGAGACCCGCGCGATGGCCGAGCGCGCACCGCTCGCGCGCGTCGCGACCGAAGAGCTCGCCGAGACGATGCGCTGCACCGGCCGCCTCGTCGCGGGCCCGGGCGCGACCAAGCTCTCGCGCGGTCGCATCGAAGCGCTCCGCGCGCGTGCGGTGACG
>CALKVR010000712.1 GCA_938004815.1 uncultured Polyangiaceae bacterium
CGGCACCCCCCGCGCCTTGAGCCGGCGCGGCCCGCCCGCCGGTGCGAGCGGCCGCTCCGCCCACGAGACGTGAATCGTTTCTCGTTTGAAGGCCGACCCGCGCCGTGAAAGGGTACCCGACCATGGGTTCTTTGCAGCGCGCTGCGCAGGTTGGCTCGGTCGCGGCCTCGTTGGGCCTTGCCTTCGTCGCTTGCGGTGACGACGGCGGCGAAACGGACGACGCTCCTGGCTCGAACCAGGTCGCGATCAGCGCGATCTCCGGCACCCTCGAGAGCAACGTCGGCGGCGTCGACTCGGGCCCGAGCTCGGTGTTCCTCGTGGTCCAGCTGCGGTTCACGAACGACACGCCGGGCGAGTACACGTTGGGCGCGCCCGCGACGTTCACGCTCGCGATGGCCGACGGCGCGACCTTCACCGGCGATGGCCTCACCGAGTCGCTCGCCACGGGCTGCAAGGGGGGTACGAAGATCGCGAGCGCCGCGCAGATCGAGTGCGCGCTCGCGTTCAATGTCCCGAACGGCAGCGTCGCCACTTCCATCTCGTACGCTCTCGACCCGCACGAAGCGACCGCGCCGTTCGACTGCGCCTTCTGCGGCACCAGCTGCGCCCCGGCCGCGCAGGGCTGCAACGTGACGTTCGCCGACTGCGCAGCGATGTGCGCGACGATGGCGGCGATCGGCACCCAGGTCTCGTGCTCGAGCATGCAGTGCAACGACTTTTGCAACGGCACCGCGGGGCTCGCCGGCTGTCAGCCCGCGACGCTCGCGTACTACGCCTGTGCGGCCGAACGCCCCGCGGACGAGTGGGGGTGCGATCCGCAGTTCATGCTTCCCGTGTACGACGGAGCGAGCTGCGCGCCGGAGAAGCAGGCGTTCACCGACGGCTGCATGGCGCCGCCGCCGAACTGACGCGTCAGAGGGTCGTCCGCTCGCTGCCGAGCCAGGGCGACGCTTCGTCGTCCTCTCGCTGAAACGGCAGAAACGCGGCACCGACAGTCGCGCCGAAGAGGACGTGGTCGAAGATGGCGCGATGGCGGGCGTCGCGTGGACGAGCGCGTGCGCTCCGAGGGCGGGCAGCACGAGGCTGTACATCGAGGCCCAGACGACGACGCCCCAGGCGATCCCCGCCGCGACCGTCGCGCCCCGGTTCAGACCGTAGAAGACGAGCCCGAACGGCAAGGCCCAGCCGATCGCGACGGCGAAGTGTGCGAGGAGACCGAGGATGACGGGCCCGGCCTCGAAGCCCGTGCGCAGCACACGCTCGGCGCCGAGAAAGGGGAGGGCGGCGGCCTTCATCCCCAGCCAGACGTCGCGACCGGTGAGCCAGTTGGCGACGACGTGAAACGCCGCGAGGACGGCGGCGCCCATCACCCCCGCGAAGATGCCACCGGCGGTCGCCCGCGCTCGCCACGTCGGCTCGCGCATCGCGGTGGGGTCGCGCATGGTGGGCATGGGGACGGGTCGTGCAAGATGCGGTCCGAGGGGGCGTGTGTGCCGGGGCTCGCGCGAGGGGCCAGATCGCCCGGCGCGGAAAAACGTCTCTAAGGATTCGCGGCTCCGGGCGTTCTCCCCCGAGAGCCGCGGGAGGGACCGGTACCCTCCGAGGTACCCGGTCGACCGATGGCGCGCACCGACGACGACAAAGCGTTCTTTCGCAGAGCGATCGCCGAATTCGAGGCGCCGCTGTTGCGTTTTGCGCGGACGATCGTGGCCGGTCACGCGAGCGACGTGGTGCAAGACACGTTCGAGCGCCTCCTGACCGAGGATCGCGCGAAGGTCGAGGCGCACCTCGGTCCCTGGCTCTTCACCGTTTGCCGAAACCGCGCCCTCGAGCTCAAGCGACGCAGGGGGCGCGACTTCCCCCTCGCGGAGGACGACGAGATGATGAGCCAAGACGTGAGCCCGGAGGGCGCTGCGGTCGAGCGTGACCAGCGGCGTGCGCTCCGAGAGACTCTGGACACGCTGCCCGACAGGCAACGAGAGGTGGTGGCCCTGCGGTTCGCGGGCGGCCTCTCGTATCAGGAGATCGCCGAGGTGACGAAGCTGAGCGTGACGAACGTGGGCTTCATCCTCCACACTGCGCTCAAGGCGCTGCGCGCGAGGATGCAACAGGCCGAGACGACGGCGCGGAGGGCAGGATGAGCGCCGAGATCATGCGGGAGCCGTCCGATGACGAGCTGCGCGCCGCGCGAGCGACCGCCTATGTCCTCGGTGAGCTGCCCCCCGGCGACGTCGAGGCGTTCGAGCGCGAGATCGCAGGTGACGCCGCCCTCGCGGCCGAGGTCGACGAGCTCAGAGAGATGAGCGGGATGCTCTCGCGCGAGCTGGGCCGCGACGCGCCGGTGCCCGAGCCCACGTCGCAGGTCAAACCGATGCGGGCGCTCGGCTCGAGCCGTCGGGGCCGCTGGCTCGGGGCGTTCGCGGCGGCGGCCGCCTTCGGCGCCGAGATCCCCGGCTACCTCCTCTGGCGCGATTCGGAGATGAGCGGCGGCGGCTACCTGGCGCCGATTTCGCTCTCCGAGCGTGAGTCGACGCAGCAGGAGTGGGTGCTCGCCGAGCCTCGCGTGACGAGCGTGGACATGCCCGCCCATCCCGCTCGTCTGGACGCGCTCGGCCCGGCCGACGCAGCGGCTGCCGCCGCGCCGAAGTCGCGGATCGCCATCCGGTCCGAGGCGCCGACCGGCAACTCGTTCGGCGGCTTCGACGAGAACCCGTTCGTCCTCGCGTCGGCCGAGGCCCAATCGACCTTCTCGATCGACGTCGACACCGCGTCTTACGCCATCATTCGGAGCCACCTCGAGAGCGGTGCGCTGCCGCCCAAGCAAGCGGTGCGCATCGAAGAGATGCTCAACTATTTCTCCTACGCCTACCCGCGGCCGACGAGCGACGTGCCGTTCTCGATCAACCTGGACATGGCGGTGGCTCCCTGGGCCGAGAAGAACCGCCTCGTTCGCATCGGGCTCCGGGGCAAGGACGTCGCGCTCGAGGAGAAGCGGGGCGCCAACCTGGTCTTTCTCATCGACACGTCGGGGTCGATGAACGCCGTCAACAAGCTCCAGCTGCTGCGGCAGAGCCTCAAGCTGCTCTTGCCCAAGCTGGGTGAGAACGACCGCGTCTCGATCGTGACCTACGCCGGCTCGGCTGGCCTCGTGCTCGCCCCGACCCGGGGCGACAAGCGCGAGGCGATCGAGCAGGCGCTCGATCGCCTCGAGGCGGGCGGCTCCACCAACGGGGGCAGCGGGATCGCGCTCGCCTACGACGTCGCGAAGCGACAGTTCATCCAAGGCGGTGTCAACCGCGTCATCCTCTGTACCGATGGCGACTTCAACGTCGGCGTGACGAGCGCTACCGCGCTGGTCGACATGGTGGCGGCGAGAGCCAAGACCGGCGTGTTCCTCAGCGTCCTCGGCTTCGGCATGGGCAACCTGAAAGACGCGACGCTCGAGCAGATCGCCGACAAGGGCGACGGCAACTACGCCTACATCGATACGCTCGAAGAGGGCCGCAAGGTGCTCGCCGAGGGCCTCGGGACGCTCGTGACGATCGCCAAGGACGTGAAGCTCCAGATCACCTTCGATCCGACGCACGTCGAGTCGTACCGACTCCTCGGCTACGAGAACCGCGTGATGCACAGCCGAGACTTCCACGACGACGGCAAAGACGCGGGCGAGCTCGGCTCCGGCCACACCGTGACCGCGCTGTACGAGATCGTGCCGAGGATCGACGGCAGCACCGCCGATTACCTCAAGGTCGAGCTGCGCTACAAGGCGCCCGAGGGTGGCGCGAGCAAGCTCGTGAGCGCCGAGATCGGCGGCGATGACGCGTCGGCGAGGCCGAGCGCCGACTTCCGCTTCGCGGCTGGGGTCGCGGCTTTCGGCATGATGCTGCGGGACTCTCCTCACAAGGGCACCGCCGACTGGGCGATGGTCGAACGCCTCGTACAGGTGGGGATCGGCAGCGACGAGACCGGGCGACGCAAAGAGCTGCTCGACCTCGTGAAGCGGTCGGCCGCCCTGAAGGCCCGTTGAGCAGGTCGCTGGCGGCGGGGCCCGGCGGCTCGCCGCTGTGCGTTCGGGCACAGCAAGCGTCGGAGGCGTGACGATGCGATGACCTTTTGAGGGCTCCTCGCGCGCGCCGAGGCTAGAGTGCAGAGCATCGATGTTCGGCATTCGGCCCGATGAACGACGCCCGGTCTGGGCCGCCTTCGCGTTTCTGACCACGTCGATCGGCAGCCACGCGATGCTCGAGACGGCGCGAGATGCCCTCTTCTTGTCTCGCGTGCCTGCCGTCCACCTGCCCTTCGTATACATCGCGATCGCCATCATCTCTCTGGCGCTCACGCGGTGGGAGGGCAGGATGATGGGCCGGGTCTCGCACCAGGCGGCGCTCGTCGGCTGGTCCGTCATCGCCGGCGCCGGAACGCTCGTGTTCCGCCTGGTCGTTCCCGCAGAGCCGATCGGCGACGAAGCATCCATCGTGGCCAACGGCGCCCTGTACGTGCTCTACGTCTGGTCCGGGGTCGTCATCGCGCTGACGTCGGTGCACCTCTGGTCGGTCCTCGGCGAGAGTCTGAGCATCACCCAGGCGAAGCGACTCTTTCCCGTCGTCGGCGCGGGCAGCTCCATCGGCGCGCTCGTCGGCAGCGGCGCCGCCGCCGCGCTCGCGAAGGACGTGGCGACGCAGGAGCTCTTGCGGGTTCTGCCTGAGCGCGGCGGCCGCGCTCCTCCTGGCGAGGGCGGCGCCGGAGACGGCAAGAGAGAAGAAGCGGGAGAAGCTGCGGGGGGTCATCGGCGAGGCGGGTGTCGTAGCGCGACAGCCGTATCTCCAGCGCCTCGCGCTCTTCACCATGGTCGCCGCCGCGGGCCTGACGTTCGTCGACTACGTCTACAAGAGCACGGCCGCGAGCGAGGTGCCCAAAGACGACCTCGCCTTCTTCTTCGGCGCGGTCGCATTCGTCCTCAACGGCCTGTCGCTGGGCCTCCAGGTGCTCGTCGTGCCACGCATGCTGAGGCGGCTCGAGCTCGCCATCGCGCTCGCCGTGCTCCCGATCGCGCTGGCAGCCGGCGGCGCGGGGCTCGTCGCCGGGTTTGGCCTGGGCGCGGCGCTCCTCGCGAAGGGCGCCGACGGCTCGCTGCGCTATTCGCTGCATCGAACCGCCACCGAGCTGCTCTACCTGCCGCTGCCCGACTCGATACGCCCGCGCATTCGCGCGACGCTCGACGTCCTCGGCCAGCGACTGGGGCAGGCATCGGCCTCGCTCGTCATCCTCGCCATCGCCGCCACCAACCTTTCGCTGCGCGTGGTCGCCAGCGCGTTCGCCATCGCGGCCGCCTTGTGGGCGGCGAGCGCGTTCGCGCTCCGTAGACCGTACGTCGAGCTCCTCGGCGAGTCGCTCAAGGGCGGCGCGACCCTGCGGCCGGGAGAGTTCCCGGAGCTCGACGTGGCGTCCCTCGAGACGCTGGTCGCGGCGCTCGACAGCAAGGACGACGCCGAGGTGCTCGCCGCGATCGATGGTCTCGAGCGCGACGGCAAAGAGCGGCTCGTCCCTACGCTCATGCTCCGCCACCCGTCGGTCGTCGTGGTCGAGCGCGCGCTGAAGCTCTTCATCCGCGCCAAGCGAGCCGCCGCCGTCGACGGCATCGACGCCATCCTCGACCACGAGTCGCCCGAGGTGCGCCGCGCCGCCGTTGCCGCACGCGCGCTCCTCGCTCACGACGCCAGGCTCCTGTACGAGCGCCTCAACCTCGAGGAGTCGGCCGACGTGCGCGCGGCCATCGTCGTGCACCTCATCGCCTCCGGAGAGATCGTCGGGGACGAGGCCCGCCAGCGCATCGCCGAGTTCGTGGAGCAAGGCGAGCCGTCCACCAAGATCGCCCTCGCCCAGGCGATCGGCTCGCGCGAGAACCACGCGCTCGACGGCGTGGTCGCGGCGTTGGCGCAGGCGGCCGAGCCCGAGGTTCGTGTCGCGGCGGTACAAGCCATGATCGATCATCACTCGACGGCTTACCTCCCGGCGCTCGTCCAGGCGCTCGGGAGCGAACGCACCCGCCACGCCGCGCGGGCCGCGCTCGTGCGTCATGGTCGCGCGGGGTTCCTGGCCGTCCGGCAGGCGCTCGCCGACCGATCGTTGCCTCCGGCGGTTCGCTGGGGCCTCCCCCGTACGCTGGCGCTGTTCGAGCCGAGCGAGGCGGCGCGCGTGCTCATGGACGAGCTGCGGCAGGAGCCCACCGGCGTCCTGCGCTACCGGATCATCCGAGCGCTCGAGACGGTGGTCGCTCTGAACCCCGACGTGAAGATCGACCGGTCGGCGCTCGACCCCGTGCTCGAGGACACCATCAGCCGCGCCTTTCGTCGACTGGACGAGCGAAGCATCCTCGAGCGCGGCGCCGCCGAGGACCCCCGTCGCGCCACGCCAGGGCACGAGCTCTTGCGCGACGTGCTCGCCGACAAGGAGACCGGCTTGCGGGACCGGCTGCTCAGGCTGCTCGGCCTGGCGCACCCCGAGGTGGACTTCGCCAGCATTCGACGCGGGCTGCGCTCCGCGTCGCCCAAGACGCGCGCGAGCTCGATCGAGCTCGCCGCCAGCGTCGTCGACCAGCGCGTTCGGGCGGCAGTGAGCGCGCTCTTGGAAGACATCCCGGTGGAGGACAAGCTGGAGGTGGCCGACACCTTCCACACGCCAATCGACGCCGGCTACGAGCAGCTCCTCGAGGCGATGCTCACGAGCGAGAGCGAGTCGATGCAGGACATCGTCGCGTTCCACATCGCCGAGCTGCAGCTGGTTCACCTGCGCCCCGCGATCCAGACCATCGCCGAGGGTGACGGCTCGCGCGGCGACGCCGTGCGAGCTGCCGCGCTCCTCGGAGGCGAGCCCGTCCCGTGCTGATCCAGGCGCCCATTCGCGGGGTGCGCGACCACCTGCTGCTCCTGCGGTCACTCCC
>CALKVR010000713.1 GCA_938004815.1 uncultured Polyangiaceae bacterium
TGGGCAGGAGGCGTGGACCGATGTCACCCCCCACGAGGGCCGCGAGGAGGAGCTTCACGTCGCTCTGCTCGAGCGCCATCATGTTCAGAAGCGCCATGGGGTGGTTGTCGACCACGGCCGACCCCACCGCCGACGTCACCCCGACGACGCCGATTTGCCAGCCGAGGTCGGCGCCCTGCGCTTGGTAGAGCCCCGCCAGACTGTCCACTACGCCCACTTCGCGCAACCCGGCGACGACCAAGAAGCCCTGACGACGACGGCGGCTCAGTCCGGGCCCGTCACGCAGCAACCGACGCACTGCCCGGCGCACGCCGGATCGTCCGGATCGCCGCAGTTGGTCTGGCCCGGCGGGCAAGGCGGATCGTCGTCGGAGATGATGCACGACGAGAGGTCGAGCAGCATGAAGTTGAGCACCTTCTCTTGCTCGGCCCAGCCACTCGGCCAACGCGAGCCCCTTGGGGAAGGTCTGGTCTATGTCGACGAGGTCTTCGAAGGCGTTCTGCGTGCTCGAGAACGACGCCACCGACTATGACGGTCGATCAACGTTTGGGCGGGTTCGCCTCGAGCCACGCAACGTCGTCGAGATCCTTGTTCCGACCGGCGGCCTTCTTGTTCGCGATCAGCGCCTCGCGACCAATCACGAGTATGGGTCGCCCGTCGACGGTAACCCTCAAGGCGTCGCGCATCGCCCCGTCGAAGTCGATACCCGAGACAGTGGTGAGCACCTCGACCAGGTTCGGCTTGACCCCGAACCGATAGCCGTAGCCTTCCCGGGCGAAGACATCGCGGTTGACACCATGCGCGGCGACGGGCGCCCCGAACGCAGCCAACGCTTGGAACACGCGCCCGGCATTCTCGGGGGTAGCCCGAACCAGTACGTCGAGGTCATCGGTCGCGCGGGGGCGACCGTGCAACGCCACCGCCCAACCCCCGAGCAACACGAACTCGGCCTGCGCGTCCGCGAGCGCCACGAGGAAGTCGCGGAAGTCGTCAGGTAGGGCGTCGAGCGACATGGTCGATCCGGAAGACCTCACCGGGCAGATCTTTTCGCGCACACGAGGGCCAAGCGCGCCCGCTGACCAACCAGGCAGCCCGGCAGAGTCGCGCCATCGCTTGGAGACGCTCCTCGGTGGTGGCGTCATCGTAGAGCGCGATCTGGTCATCAGGAGATGTCCCGAGCTCGAACGTCATGCCGTTCAGGCCGCGCGCGATTGCCCGCTGCCGTCGACGCTCCTCGCGCTCGTCGTCGTTCGAACTCACCGCGCTAGAGTGTAGCAGCGCATCGGAGGTGCTGGTGCTCGCCATGCGGCTCTACCCCGCGCCCCTTTACCCGGTGACGAACGCGACCGCGCGTTCGACCACGCTCGCGTCGCGGAGCAGCTTGACGTGCCCGAGGCCGGTGGTCGCGAAGAGCGGCGCCCGCCACGAGCGCGCCACGCGTGCACCGTCGCTGAAGCGGACCTCACGGTCTTTGGTATCGTGGATGACCAGCAGCGCCGCGCCGCTCCGCTGCGCCCAGCGAGGCAGATCGTGCGCTACGATCGGGCGCAAGAAGCGGCGCTCGATCCGACGCTCCGTTCGAGCGATGACGTGGGCCGGGATCGCGAGGGCGCGACCGAAGCGCGCGGTGACGGCGCGTGAGCGGCCGCATGGCGAGCGCCCCGCTTCCGGCGAGAGCCAGACCGGATGAGAGAACGACAGAGTCGTCAGGCTCCCCCCTCACCGTAGGTGAGGGGGGAGCCGGGGGTGAAAGAGCAGCAACAACCCCACCCAGCGGCGTGACGTCGCCAAATTTCAGCAGCCTGCTAGACGCCGGCTCAGTCCGGACCGGTCACGCAGCAACCGTCGACGCACTGCCCGGCGCACGCCGGATCGTCCGGGTCGCCGCAGTTGGTCTGGCCCGGCGGGCAAGGCGGATCGTCGTCGGGGATGATGCACGACGAGAGGTCGAAGAGCATGAAGATGAGGACCTTCTCTTGCTCGGTGAGCGGGTTGTTCGAGCAGGCGCCGGGGAAAGCGTCGGAGGGATCGCCCGCGCCGGCAGAGACGTGGATATCGCTGAAGACCATGCGCCCGCACTGCATCTCCGGCATCGCCCCAATCGGCGCGTTGAAGGAGAAGTAGATGGTATCGAGCATGTACCGCACCCAGATCTGCGCCAGGCTCGTGTCCACCGTCTGGGCGTGGCGGCGGCCGTCCTGGACGTCGAACTGGCCGAACGGGCTCTGGCCGTCGACGAAGTCCAGCCACTCGGCCAGGGCGAGCCCCTTGGGGAAGGTCTGGTCTATGTCGACGAGGTCTTCGAATGCGTTCTGCGTGCTCGAGAACGAGGCCACCGACTGAAGATCGGCGGGCGCGTCTCCCTGGAACCAGTTGTAGTGGTAGTGCGTCGCGAAGACACGGCCGCCGGCGTCGATGTAGTCGCGCAACGCCGCGCGCTTGCCGTTCTTGGGCCCCGGCTGCTCGCCACCCTCGCACGAGAGCATGACGATATCGTAATCATCCCAGCCGTCGACCCAGAGCGTCGACGGCGCGCTGGGAAAGCTCGACCCCGGCGGATCGCCGAAGCCGCTGTCGTACGCGTTCGAGCCGTTCGCCCCCTGGTAGAAGTGCAGGCGCGCCGGGCTGCCCGTGACGCCGAACTCGGAGTCGTCGATGCCGAGGCGGCGGAGCAAGCAGAAGAGCGGGTCGGCGCTCCCGGTCGTCAGAGCGATCTTGGGGAGGTTGCCCTCGGCGCTGCTCTTGGGCAGCCGGGTCACCTGCGGATCGGTGAGCGGATTTTCGACGCACTCCGACACGGCGGGGATCGTGATCTGCCGGCGCCACTTGCCGACCTGCATGACGAGCGGGATATCCGCGCCGACCGGCACGTTCTCGAGGATGAAGCGCCCCTGGGTGTCGGTGATGGTCGACACCAGCGGCTCTCCGCTGATGAGCGCGCCGCATTGATCGCAGCTCAGCCCGTCGGGGATGGGCTGCACCTCGGCGTTGGGCACGTAGACCACCACGTTGTAGAGCGGGAGCGTGCCCGAGGGGTCGAACACGGTGCCGGTGACGGTCGTGGTCACATTGCCGCTGCACGGCACTTGCTGGCACTCGAGGTTCTCGCACTGCGGCGGCGCCCCGCCGGTGCCCGACATGAACGGCCCGGAGCTGCCTCCGACGCCATCGCTCGTGCTCGGGCTCGTCGTACCCGTGGCCCCGCTCGGCTGCGCGCCGCCGGTGCTGTCGCCGTCGCCGCTCCCATCGCAAGAGCTGCCGATCGGCACGGCGAGGCCTGCGACGAGCAGTCCGATGAAAAAGTTCCGCGCTCGGTGCGTGCCCGTGTCCATCTCTCGATGCTATCCCCGGAACGCCGCCGGCGATCGTGACGTGGCTGTTTCAGCCATTCATTGCGGGGACAGTTCCTTGCACCGACCTACATGAGGGGTCCCGACGTCACCCAGGTCGGCCGCGAGCGATCGACGCCGGCGCCGAGATCGACGCTGGTGCCCGAGATCGACGCCGGTGCCCGAGATCGAGCCGATGCCCGAGATCGACGCCGATGCGCGCGCTGGCGCTCACCCCGTCGCCAGGAAATTCGTTTGGCCACCAATGACAATCTGCTACGTCCGTGGGGGAGCGAAGCGAATCGATGCGCATCCTGCGCAAGTGGATCATGCGCGCCTTGGCCGGTTTGAGCGGCTGGGTTGCCCGACGAAACGAAAACGTCCTCGCGATGCTCTTCGCAGAGAACGCCCCGCTCGATCTCCGGATCGTGGGGCGGATGCTGTTCCACGCCGCGCTCGTGGGCCTGGCGGCGGGGTTCGCGGGCGCCGCGTTCTTCGGCTGCCTCGAGCACTTGCAGGGCTGGCTCCTCGAGGACCTGGCGGGGTACCGGGCGCTCCGCGCTCACGGGGAGACGTTCGCCGCGCGCCCGGAGCCGACCACGTTTCGACCCTGGCTGCTGGTGCTCTTGCCGGCCGTGGGCGGGGCCCTCTGCGGTCTCCTCACGCGGTTCGCCCCCGAGGCGCGCGGCGGCGGCGGCGACGCGATGATCGACGCGTTTCACCACCGCGGCGGGATCATCCGGCGGCGCGTCATCGGGATCAAAGCGCTCGCCTCGCTCGCCACGCTGAGCACCGGCGGCGCGGGCGGTCGCGAGGGGCCCACGATGCTGATCGGCGGCGCGCTCGGCTCGCTCGTCGCGCGCGTCCTCGGGGTCAGCGCGCGCGAGCGCCGCATTCTCCTGGTCGCCGGGGTGGCCGCCGGCATCTCGGCCGTCTTTCGCACGCCGCTCGGCGCGGCCCTCCTCGCGGTCGAGGTCCTGTATCGCGACGGCTTCGAGTCCGATGCCCTCGTCCCATCCATTCTCGCGAGCGTCGTCGCGTACTCGGTCGTCATTACCATCTTCGGTGAGAGCACGCTCCTGGCCCACGCGCCGCGCTTCGCCTTCGTCCCGTGGCACCTCCCCTTCTACGGTCTCTTGGCGCTCGCGGCCGCCGCGGTCGCGGCGCTCTTCGTCGGCTCGCTTCATCGAGCCCGCGGATTGTTCGCCCGAATGGCAGTGCCGACATGGGTTCGTCCCGCCGTAGGTGGCCTGGCCCTCGGCGTGCTCGCGACATCGATCGTCGAGCTCGTCGGCTCGCGCGTCGGAACGACGGGGCAGGGGCTCGGCCTCCTCGGAGGCGGGTACGGTGCCGTCCAAGCCGCCATCACCGGGGCGGCGTGGCTGCCGGGCGGGTGGGGCGCGGTGCAGTTGCTCCTCTTTCTCGCGATCGCCAAGGTCGTCGCGGCGTCTCTGACGATCGGCTCCGAGGGTAGCGCCGGCGACTTCGCGCCGTCGCTCGCCATCGGCGGCCTCTTGGGCGGGGCGTTCGGGCGCGGCGTCCAGCTCCTCGTCGACGATCCGCGCATCGACCCCGGCGCCTTCGCGCTCGTCGGGATGGGCGCGTTCTACGGCGGCATCGCGCACGCTCCGCTCAGCGCGCTCGTGCTCGTGTGCGAGCTCGCCGGCAACTACGATCTACTGGTGCCGCTCATGCTCGCGCAGGGGATCACCTTCGTCGCGCTGCGCAAGCGGGCGCTCTACGAGGCGCAGGTCCCCACCCAACGCGACTCGCCCGCCCACCAAGAAAAGACCCGCGCCGAGGCGCTGATGGCGGTTCGGGTCCGAGATCTCATGCTGACAGAACGGTCCTTCATCACGTTCGATCTCAAGACCCCCGCCCGCGAGATGCTCCGCCGGATGAGCGATTCGACGTGGCAGGACGTGTTTCCCGTGGTCGACGGCGGCCGCATGGTGGGCCTCGTGAACGCCGACGCGATGCGGGTCCTGGCCGCCGAGCGCACCGATACGCCGTGGGTCCTCGCCACCGACGTCATGTCGCCGGCGCTCTCGGTGCGGCCCGATGCTCCCCTGCCCCACGCCGCCGAGTACCTCATCGTCAATGGGCTGCGTGAGGTGCCCGTGGTCGACGAGCAAGGGAACGTGGTCGGGTTCCTCGATGAGCGCGACGTCGCGAAGGCATACCTGGAGGCGGAGGCGGCGCCGATGTCACAGGGCAGCCCCTGATCGCTCAGACCGGCGGGCGCGGCTGCCGCAGCGTCGGCGTCACGTCGGCGAGTGGGAGGAGCACGTCGAACGACGTGCCCTTTCCGAAGCGGCTCTCGACCTCCATCGACCCGCCGAGGGCGTCGACGATCTCACGCACGAGCGTCAGGCCCCACCCCGTTCCGCCCGGCTTGGTCGTGAAGAAGGGCTCGAAGAGCCGCGCGCGCACGTCGTCGGGGATGCCGCTGCCGTTGTCGCTGATCCGCAACCGCACCAGGTCTCGTCCCTCGCGATCGAGCGGGTCGACCTGAATCTCGATGCGCCCGCCGCCCTGGACGGCGTCGCGCGCGTTGACCACCAGATTGAGCAAGATCTGCTGGATCTGGCTCTCGGACGCGTCGACGAGGATGGGGGCGTCGGGCAAACTCGTCGTGAGCGTGGCCTGGCCGCGCACGACGGCGCGGAGCACGATCGAGAACTCGGCGACCGCCGTCACCAAGTCGGTCGGCTCGGCCAGCGATCGGGGCTGCTGCTGGGCGATGCGGAGGAGCTCGCGGGTCAAGGTCGCGCCCGTGTCGACGGCCCCGAGCACCTCTCGCGCCACGGTCTTGGTGCGCTCCTCGTTCACGAGCGGCGCGACCAGGAGCCGGACGGTCGTGAGGACGTTGTTGACGTCGTGGGCCATGCTCAGCGCAAACCGCGCCAGCACCTCGAGCTTTTGGGCGTGGCGCCGCTCGGCCTCGAGCGCGCGCCGGCTACGCTCCGAGCTGAGGTGGGCCGCCTGCTCGAACACGAGCGCGACGATGTCGGCGATCGTCCCCGCGAACGCGCGGTCATGGTCGGTCCACTCGCGCACCTCGTCGTGCTCGTGGCACACGATGCCGAAGAGCTCGCTGCCACGAAAGATCGGCGCGTCGAGCATGGCGACGATGCCCTGCGGCTCGAGGTACGTCGGGGCGAGCTCACGCGTGAGCGGGTCGGCGCGCGCGTCCGAAGCCGCGATCCAGCGGAGACGGACCAGGGCCGCCATGTAGCTGGGGTAGTCGTCAGCGCTCAGCTCGAGGATGGGCGACGACGAGCCTCGCCGCACGTGGAGCGACATGCAGCGCAGCCGCTCGTGGCCGTCCTCGAACAGCCAGATCCCTACGCGGGCGACCCGGAGCGTCTCGGCGCTGATGCGGGCCGCCTTTTCGCAGGCGTCGCGCAGGGTCACGTCGTCGCTCAGCCGGAGCTTCGCGAGCTCGAGGCGAACGCTCGCGAAGGGCGCGCTCGGCGGACCGGCCGTCACAGGTCGACCTGCATGCCGATCTCGACGACGCGCTCGGGCGGGATACCGAAGTAGCTCGGCGCCTGGTTCGAGTTGCGGGAGAGAAAGGCGAAGAGGCGCTCGGCCTGCCGGCCC
>CALKVR010000714.1 GCA_938004815.1 uncultured Polyangiaceae bacterium
GTGCACCAGTAGAGGTCGTCTTCACGGATGTCGAAGACGTACTTGAACGTCACGTGGGTGCCGACCAGGTAGCCGGCGGTGGTGTGGAGCACACCCTTGGGCTTTCCCGTCGACCCCGAGGTGTAGAGGATGAACAGCGGGTGCTCGGCGTCGACGGGCGTCGCCTCGAGACCCGGGCCGGCCGTCGTCTCGGTCACGACCTCGTGCCACCAGAGGTCGCGCCCCTCGACCATCTTCACGTTCGGGCCGCGCTCGCCGAGGTGGCGCAAGACCAAGACCTTCTCGACGCTCTTGCCCTCGGGCTGCGACAGCGCCTTGTCGACGACGTCTTTGAGGGCGAGCACCTGGCCGCGGCGGTAGCCGCCGTCCTGCGTGATGACGAGCTTGGCCTGGCAATCTTCGATGCGGTTCGCGAGCGCGTCGGCCGCGAAGCCGCCGAAGACGACGGTGTGCACCGCGCCGAGGCGCGCGCACGCGAGCATCGCGACCGCGACCTCGGGGACCATACCCATGTAGATGGCGACGCGATCGCCCTTTTTCACGCCGAGCTCGGCGAGGGCGTTGGCGCAGCGGATGGTCTCGCGATGCAGCTCGCCGTACGTCAGCGTGCGCGTCCCGCCGAGCTCGCCCTCCCAGATGATCGCGGCCTTGTTGCGCCGCGCCGTCTTCACGTGGCGATCGAGGCAGCTCTCGGTGACGTTGAGCTCGGCGCCGACGAACCACTCGACGAAGGGGAACTCGGCGGGCGAGCCGCCGCCCTTCGTGCGGCTCGTGGTCGTCCACGGCTTCTTGAACACCAGATCGGCAGACTCACGCCGCCAGAACGTGTCGGGGTCGTCGATGCTCTCGCGGTACAGCCGGTCGTACTCGGCCCGCGACGGGATACGGGCGGCCTTGGCGAACTCGGCGCTGGGCTCGAAGCGCCGGTCTTCTTTGAGGACGCTGGTGATCGACTCGCTCGACATGCCTACCTCCGGCTGGGCCGGCGAGCATAGTCACAGCGCTGGCGCGGGTCACCAGAAGCCGTACCCGATGTGAATCCGCGGGCCGAGCGACGGCAGAATGCTGTTGTCGTACGGCTCTTCGATCAGGTCGTCGACGAGCGTGCTGTTCTCGTCGAAGTCGTCCATGCCCTTGGTGCCCGACAGATAAAAGGCGAGCCCGAGCCCGAGGAGCACGCCGTCGATGTCGACCTCGAAGCCGGCTTCGGTCATCGCGAAGAAGTCGACGCCCACGCTCGCGCAGTCCTTGCTCTCGAGCCCGGGGCACACGAGCTCCGAGTCGAGCCCCTCGTAGCTCATGAGGTGCACCGCGAGGCCGCCGCCGAGCGTGCCCACGAAGCGGATGACCTCGCCGGGGCTCATCAGCCTGACGACCGGGCCGAGCTTGATCGACGTGAGCGAGTACGACTTGTCCTCGGTCCCGTTCGCAGGCCCTTGCACGTTGCCGTACTCGATGACCCCCTCGAAGCCGGCGTACGTGTGGACGCGGTAGCCAGGGCGCAGACCCACGTAGCCGCCGCTCGAGAGGCCGTCGAGCGTCTCGCCGTTGATCGTCTGATCGAAGAACTGCGGGTGGCGGAACGGGAACAGGATCGCGCCGTTCACCGAACCGTAGAAGCCGCGCTTCACCTCCGGCTCCTCGGGCTTCTTCGGCTCGTCGGGCTTGGGGACGGGGGGCAGCGCCTGAAAGCCCCCCCCGTTCGTCAGATCGAGGACGACCGTCGCGCCGGACGCGATCTCGACGCGACCGACCCCCGACTCGCCGAGGGCGCGCACGTCGTGGGGCCCCGCCGAGAGCGGCCCCGTCCACGTGCCCGAGCCGACGACCTTGCCGTCGATCTCGATGGGCGTCGTCTTGTTCGCAGCGATGACGCGCAGCGTGCCCGTCGAGACCGCCAGCTCGATCGCGACCGCGCGCTCGCTCCCGCTCACGACACGAACCTTCTCGCTGCGCGAGGCGTAGCCCTTGAGCGACGCCTCGATGACGTGGTCGCCAGGGGTGAGCGGGACCTTGCCCTCCAGCGCGGCGGGGGGCACCTCTTCTCCGTCTATCTTCACCGTCGCCTCGGCCGGAGTGACCTTGACGGTGACGAAGCCGAACACGGCGCGCATCTCGTCGATCGCCCGCTGCGCCTCGGCCTCGTCGCCCTCGCTCATCTCGCCGCCGTGCTTCGCGAGGGCTTGCTCGAGGCGAGCGACCGCCTTCGTGAAGCGGTTCAGCTCACGAAAACAGAGGGCCTGGTTGATGAGCGGGCTCGCCTTGGGGACGGCCTCGTACGCCGCCTCGAACTCGGCGAGCGCGGCGCTGAAGTCGCCGGCTCGAAACAGCCGAACGCCCACGCCCATGTGCCGCTCGTACGCCTCGTCTGCCGGCGTCTTCTTGGGCGGATCGGCGGGCGCCTTCGGCGCGGGCGTCTTCGGCTGCGCGATCGCGGGGCCCACGCCGAGCGCGAGGCACGACACGGTGACGACGGCGGCGGAGAGGCGGCGCACGCCCGGCCAGCCTCACCTACTTCTCGCGGAGCTTCAACCCGTCACCCAGACCGCCGCCGGTGGGCTTGGCGCTGATCGCAGGAGGCGGCGTCGAGACCTTGCCGGGCACCTTGGCCGCGGCGGGCTCCGTCGCCGCGCTCACGACCGGCTCGGCCGCCGACGCGCTCGGAGCCGCGGTCTCCGCGGGGGTCGCGGTCTCGACGGGCGAGGCCGAGCCCGTCCCCGCGGCCACGACGAGGGTGATCGCAGGAACGGGCGCCCCGACCCGGTCGACCTCAGGCCGATCGCCCCCGCCGCCGAGGGTCAGACCGACGAACACCGCGCCCAGGATCACGGCCGCGCCACCGACGAGGAGGTAGGTGCGCCGCGCGGACCCAGCGCTCGCCGCCGTCTCACCCACGGTGCCGGGCGTGACCGCGACGGTGCTGACCGCAGCGAGCGTCCGCGGGCCCGCCACCGCATCGACCGGCCGCACGACCGTCTTCTTCAGACCCTCGCTCTTGAAC
>CALKVR010000715.1 GCA_938004815.1 uncultured Polyangiaceae bacterium
TCACATGACAGACCCAGGTGTCACGTGACATCCACCGCCTCGAACGCATGGCTGGCAGAGCTTCGAGCGGCTCGTGGTTCGGCAGTGGGTCTGCTCGCTGCCGTGTCCCTACCGCTGCCGAGAGGGCAGGGTGGCGACCGCGGTGACGACCCGGGGCAGCAACGCGGGGCTGGTGGCGATGAGGCCGCTGTCGAGCCCGAGCCGCCCGCGGTAGTCGATCGCGCTGCCGTCGAGGTGGGTCAAGAGGCCGCCGGCGGCGCGTAGGATCGCCTCGGGCGCGCAGGAGTCCCAGAGCTTCGCCCCCCTCGACACGTGGACGTACAGGTCGGCCGCGCCCTCGATGACGCGCGCGACCTTTACCCCTACCGAGCCGCACGGGGTGATCGACGTGATGCCGAGCTGGGCGAGCACGGCGGTGGTGTCGGGCGAAGCGTGGGAGCGCGAGACGACGGCGCGCGCCCGGGCCGGGTCGTCGACCGGAGCGACCCTCAGCGCGGTGGGCGGCTCGCCCGCGCGCTCGAGGAAAGCGCCCCGCGCCGCGTCGCCCCAGAAGAGCTTGTGCTCCAACGGTACCGCTACCGCGCCGGCGACGGCGCGACCACCGACGGCGAGCCCGATCATGACGCAGAAGTCGGGGCGCCCGTCGGCGAACTCGCGCGTGCCATCCACGGGGTCGACGAAGAACACACGCTCGTGGCCCAAGAGCGCGTCGAGCGCGGCCCGATCGTCAGGGACGCTCTCTTCGCCCAGGACGCCGTGGTCGGGGAAAGCGCGAGAGAGAGAGCCGCAGATGAGGTGGTTGGCCTCCTTGTCGGCGCGTGTGACGGGGTCGTCGTGGCCCTTCATCTCGACGTCGAAGCCTGCGTCGCGCACGCGCAAGACGAGCGCGGCGGCCTCGAGCGCGAGGCGCGTCATCGCATCGATCTCGGCGTCGGTCGCGCTCATCAGTCGCCGGTGACGCCGCGCGCCGCGAGCTCGTTCTCGAGCCGCGCGAGGACGCCGCGCGGAAGGTAGGGCGGCATACGACCTGCGTCGCGAACGAGCTGGTCGAGCTGGGTCACGTTGCGCGGACCGAGCACGACCGACGTCACCCGCTCGTTCTCGAGCGCGAAGCGCAGCGCGACGGAGCGCATCGTCGGCACTTGCCCGCCCACGACCGCGCGGAGGGCCCCCGTCTGTTCGACGCGCTTCTTCAGCTCGTCGGGGTTCCAGCGGTCGGCGCGGTGGTCGGGCGGATAGAACTCGCGCTCCGCCGTCCAATGGCCCGCGAGCAAGCCGTAGCTGAGGACGCTGCGCGCGAGGAGGCCCACGCCCTCGCTTCGCATTTTGACCGAGAGCGCCCGCACGTCACGAAAGAAGAAGCAGTTGTAGGCCATCTCGAGCACGTCGCAGCCGCGCTCGATCGCCTTCTCTGCGACCTCACGCGTGCACGCGGACACGCCCCACGCTCGGATCTTGGCCTGGTCGCGGAGCTTGTTCAAGAGCTCGAACGGCTCGTCCATTTTCATCGTCGCGAGCGACGGGTTGTGGAGCAGGACGATGTCGACGCAGTCTCGCTTCAGGCGCTCCTGCGATTTTTCGAACGCCATGAAGAGGTACTGCTTGTCGAACTGCTTGTCGGCGTAGCCCTCCAGGTTCGTGCCGATCTTGGTGACGACGTGGGTGCGGCCCGCCGGCAGCCGCCGGCCGAGGATGCGCTCGATCTGGCCGCGGTCGTAGACGTCGGCGGTGTCGAACAGCGTGATGCCGAGCGACACGGCGCGATCGATGACGCGCTCGGCCTCACCCTCGGGGACCGGACCGTACGCCTCGCCCGAGAGGCCCCAGGTGCCGAGCGTGAGCTCGCTCACCTCGAGACCGCACCGACCGAGCTGCCGCTTTCTCACGCCCCCTTCTTATCACGAGGATCGCCGCAAGATCTGTGGCACGAAGCGGCGTGCCGCTCAAACGTGCGCTCGGGCTCGCGGGCCTGGTCTTCTACGGCGTCGGGATCATCCTCGGCGCGGGGATCTACTCGGTGATCGGCGTCGCAGCCGCTCGGGCCGGCGAGGCGCTCTGGCTCAGCTTCGCGCTGAGCAGCGTGATCGCGCTCGTCACGGCGCTCTCGTACGCCGAGCTCGCGGCCGCGCACCCGCGCGCGAGCGCCGAGTTCACCTACTTGCGGAGCGCCCTCCCCGAGTGGCCGTCGGTCGGCCTCGTCACGGGGCTCCTCGTGGCGCTCTCGGGGGCGGCGACGGCGGCGACCGTGGCGATCGCGTTCGCCGGCTACCTGCGCACGTTCCTCGATGCCCCCGCGGTTCCGGTCGCGCTCGGCCTGCTCGTGGCCGCGGCGGGCATGAACCTCGTCGGGGTCCGCGAGTCCGGCTGGATCAACGCCGCCTTCACGCTGCTCGAGGGCGGCGGCCTCGTCCTGTTCGTGTACGCCGGGGTCGAGGCGCACCCCGATCGTCTGGCCGACGCGCTCTCGGCCGCGCCTCACGCCGGGGTGCTCTCGGGCGCAGCGATGGTGTTCTTCTCGTTTCTCGGCTTCGAGAACATCGCCAACCTCGCCGAAGAGGCGAAGCGGCCGGAGCGAGACGTGCCTCGGGCGATCCTCATCAGCCTCGGCGTATCGACCACGCTGTACGTGCTGGTCGCGCTGGCCGCCGTCGTGCTCGCGTCGCCGGCGGCCCTTGCCGCGTCCGGCGCACCGCTCGCCGACGCGGCCCGCTCGACGTCGCCGCGGATCGCGGGCGCGCTCGGCGGCATCGCCCTCTTCGCGACCGCCAACACCGCGCTCGTCTCGATGCTCGTGGCGAGCCGCGTCATCTTCGGGATCGCTCGCGAAAAGGAGCTGCCGTCGGCCCTCGCGGCGCTCCTCCCACGTCGAGAGACGCCTTGGGTCGCGATCCTGGGGGTCACCGTCGTCGGCGGTGCGCTCATCCCGTTCGGCGGGGTGGGCGTCGTGGCGAGCGTGTCGTCGTTCGCCTCGCTGCTCGCCTTCGCGAGCGTGAACGCTGCGCTCATCGTGCTGCGGTATCGCGAGCCGCTCGAGAGCCGCCCGTTCCGCGTGCCGGGCGCGATTCGCGGTTTTCCCGTCCTGCCCGCGATCGGCGTCGTCGCCACGCTCGGCATGGCCACGCAGCTCGATCGAGACGCGCTCCTGGGCGGGGCCGCGGCGCTCGTGGCCTTCGCGGTCTATGCCGCGTGGCACCACCGCGGGGGCGTGCGAAAAGCCTAGTTTCAGTCTAGAACGAACGCGTGCGGTCCTTCGTTCTCCTCCTGCTCGCGGCCGCCGTGCTCGGGTGCGACTCGCCGCCGCCCCCGTCCACCGGCGCGGCGCAGGGCGCGGTCAAAGACGCGGCCAAGAAGCCGCTCGAAATCCCGGGGCTGACGTTCCCGGCGCCCAAGCGCCTGGTCGCCATCGGGGACGTGCACGGCGATCTCGACGCGACCAAGCGCGCGCTGAAGCTCGCGGGTGCGATCGATGATTCGGGCGCGTGGGCCGGCGGGGATCTCTTCGTCGTGCAGGTGGGCGATCAGCTCGACCGCGGCGACGACGACCGCGCCATCCTCGATCTGTTCGAGAAGCTCACGGCGCAGGCGAAGGACAAGGGCGGCACGTTCCTCGCGATCAACGGCAACCACGAGATCATGAACGCGCAGCTCGACTTTCGGTACGCGACCGACGGGTCGAACCCGCCGTTCGACGAGTTCGCCGCGTCGGCGCCGGCGCCGCTGATGAAGTTCCCCGAAGCGCTTCGCGGTCGCGCGGCTGCGTTCGTCCCCGGTGGGCCGTACGCCAAGAAGCTCGCGGACCGGCCGCTCTACGCGATCGTCGGCGACAGCGTGTTCGTCCACGGCGGCATCCTGCCGAAGCACGTCGACTACGGGCTCGAGAAGCTCGACAAAGAGACGCGGGCCTGGCTCCGTGGTGAGGTGCCTTCGGCCCCCGCCATGCTGCTCTCCGACGATGGCCCGATCTGGTCGCGCATGTACTCGGCCGCCACGGGCCGTGAAGAGTGCGCCACCCTGGGCAAGGTTCTCGATCGCGTCGGGGTCAAGCGCATGGTGATGGGTCACACCCCGCAGAAGCCCGGCATCAGCCCGACCTGCGACGACCGCGCCTGGCGCATCGACACCGGTATGGCGCGCGCCTACGGCGGCAAGGTCGAGGTGCTCGAGATCGCAGGCGACGGCGTCAAGGTGCTGCGCGACTGAGCGTCAACCGGACGCGAACGCGTCGGTCGCGGTGACCAGCTCGTGCAAGATGCCCGGCTCCATCGCCGAGTGGCCCGCGTCGGGGACGATCACGTACTTGGCCTCGGGCCACGCGCGATGCAGGTCCCACGCGCTCTTCGGCGGGCACACGACGTCGTAGCGGCCCTGCACGATCACGCCCGGGATCCTGGCGAGCTTCTTCGCCCCGTCGAGGAGCTCGCTCTCGCGCTCGAAGAAGCCTCGGTTCACGAAGTAGTGACACTCGATCCGGGCGAACGCGAGGGCGAACTCGGCGCCGCCCATCTTCATGATCAGGTCTTGGTCCGGGAAAAGGCAGCTGGTCGAGCCCTCCCAGATGCTCCACGCGCGCGCCGCCGCCAAAGCGACCTCGCGGTCGTCGCCGGTCAGGCGTTTGTGGTACGCGGACAGGAGATCGCCGCGCTCGGCCGCGGGGATCGGCTCGAGGTACCGCTCCCACGCGTCGGGGAACAACCTCGACGCGCCCTCCTGGTAGAACCAGTCGATCTCCCAGCGGCGCAGGAGAAAGATGCCGCGCAAGACGAGCTCGGAGACGCGCTCGGGGTGGGTCTCGGCGTAGGCGAGCGAGAGGGTCGAGCCCCAGGAGCCGCCGAACACTTGCCACTTCTCTATGCCGAGCTTCTCGCGCAGCTTCTCCATGTCCCCGACGAGCGCCCACGTCGTGTTCTCGTGGAGGTTCGCGTGCGGCGTGCTGCGCCCGCAGCCGCGCTGGTCGAAGAGGATGATGCGGTAGCGGTCCGGGTCGAAGAACCGGCGGTGTTTTCCGTCCGTCCCACCCCCGGGGCCGCCGTGCACGAAGACGACGGGCTTGCCCTTCGGGTTACCGGACTGCTCGTAGTAGAGCGTGTGAACCGGAGACACGGCCAGCATGCCCTTTTCGTAGGGCTCGATCGGCGGATAGAGGGTGCGACGGTCCGGCATCGATCCGGAAGGTACACAAACTCTATTCGCCTTCGTAGAACCAGTAGTGCATCGAGCCGAAGCTCGGCGCCTCGGGCGGCGGCTCGGGGTCGACCCACTCGACCGCACGCACCTCGATGCGGGTCGCCGGGCCGGTGCTCGCCCTGGGGATCTCGATCGAGAGCTCGGCCCAGCCGCTCAACGGAATGGTGAGCGTCCCGAGCGCGTCGCCCGCCGCGTAGACCTCGACCCTCAGCGCGCCCGCGGCCGCGAAGCGGCCCACCATCGTGGCTGACCGGCCGGGGGTGAGATCGACGTAGAAGCGATCGAGCACGCGGTGGTGGCGACCGCCGTCGCTGACCTCGACGCCCTCTTCGGTGAAGACGGACGAGACGACGTTGTCATGCTCTGTCGTGGCGCCGACGACGTAGCGATGCTCGACCTCGGACTCGAGGTCCGACACGTCGAGCTCGGCGACGAGGAGCGCGGTCGGCACGGGGGTGGTGGGGAGGCTGCCGCGGCCGAGGATCGACCAGTCGGCGGCGTAGGCGACCTTGGTCGCGCCGCCGAGGATCGACTGGTTCGTGACCGTCGCCTCGAAGAGGCGCTCGCCCAGGACCGACGGCATCCCCATCCACCCGGGGTAAACGATGAAGTGGGTGGGGAGCTTCTCGGGGGGGAGGCGCTCGTAGTGCTCGAACCGCGAGCCCGCGCCGGCGACCCAGTACTTCGCCTCGCCCTCGGTGGTGAGCCCGACGACGTCGAACGTCGCGCGCTCCGAGAAATACGCGATCGCGCCCGTGTCGTTCACGCCGATGCGCGCGCCCTTGGGGAGGTTCGCCTCGGCCCAGATACCGAGCCGGACCTGCTGCGCGTCGATCGCTCGCGCGCTGTTCGCGAGATCGTTGAGGCTCCACGTCAGCTTGGTGCCGAGGGCGCCCGCGAAGAGCGCCGTCACCAGGACGGCGACGAAGTCCAGATCGCGGCGCCACTTGCAGAGCAGGTGCTGCGCCTGCGCGCCGAGGCAGCCGACGAGGACGAACCAACCCGGCGCGAACGGGTAGATGTAGCGCACGCGGTTCCACAGAATGGTCAGGAACGTGCACGGGATGAGCGTCGCGAGGACGAGCGCGAGCACGAACACCGCGCGCACGGGCTTCTTCGATCGCCACGCCACGAGCGGCAGACAGACGAACCCGGCCGCGAGGACCCAGTGCGTCTGTTCGGGGATGAAGATCGCCGTGTAAGGCCCGCCCGAGAGGAGCTCGGTCGCGAGCATCTTCACGTTGCCGAGGATGAACCCGACGAGGCGATCGCCCGTGTAGTACGGGTTGCCGATCGCCCATTTCACGATCGCGGTGTTGGACCGCGCGTGCCCCGTGAGCGCGAGGTTGAGGAGCGGGACGAAGGCGACGCCGGCGAGCGGGATGAGTGCCCAGACGCGTCCGAGCAGCTGCCGCGCGATGGGGGGCCGGTCACCCGCGACGTGGGTCGCGAAGAGCACGAGCACGCCGAACGCGATCAGCGAGATGGCGCCGCCCTCGGGTCGGATGAGAGGGCAGGCCGCGCCGGCGAGCGCCAGCGCGAGCGCCATGCGACGCGTGCGTGCGTGCTTGGGTGTCTCGGCAAAATCGCTGGCCAGACGTGCGGTGCGCACCATGATCCAGGCGAGCGCCATCGTCTCCATCCCGCTCCACGCGAACCACGCGAACGCGCCGAAGAGCAGGCACATCGCCCCGCACCCGATCGCGGCCGCGCGGCCGACGAGCGGCTCGGCGAGGCGCTTGGTCTCGACCGCGACCGCGGCGTGGAGCAGGGTACCGAGGAGCCACACCGCCCAGACGAGGCTCAGGCCGCGCAGGCCCAGGAGCCAGAACGGCGTGAGCGCGATCGGCCACAAGAAGCTCGTGGCGCCGGAGGAGAAGCCGCCGTCGGGAGAGAAGGTGAAGGGCGCGCCCTCGCCGAACCGCCTCGCGTAGACGAGGTGGATGAACGAGTCGTCGAGCGGCATGGCCGGCCGGCCGGCGTCGGCGAGGATGTTGCGCACCGCCAAGAACCCCAAGGCGCCGCTCACCGCGAGCGCGGGCAGGTACGGCTTCATGCGCGCGCCCAGAGCGCGCGCGCCGTCGCGGAGGCGCAGCTTCAACACGCGAATCGGCGCGGGAGCATACACGCGGCGCGCGCTCGCCGTGGTGGTATGAGGGGGCCGCCCGAACGATGCCGTTTCGACCCCGCCCGACGCACCCCTACGCGCACGCAGCCCGCCTCCCCGAAGGTGACGGTCCGGTTCTGTTCGCCGACTTGATCCCGGGCGCCGGCCCCGTCGAGATCGAGATCGGCCCCGGTCGCGGCGGGTTCCTGTTCGAGCGCGCGGCGGCGGCGCCGGGCACCCGCCTCGTCGGCCTCGAGATCCGGATGAAGTGGGCGCACGTCGTCGACCAGCGCTTGCAGAAGGCCGGCCTCGCGGCGCAGGCGCGCGTCTTCGCCGAAGACGCTGGCGCCGCCCTGCCGCGCCTGGGCCCCGACGCCGCGGTGGCGGCCGTCTTTCTTCACTTTCCCGACCCGTGGTGGAAAAAGCGCCACGAGAAGCGGCTCGTCATGAGAGACAGCCTCCTCGACTCGATCGCCAGGCTCCTCGAGCCGGCGGGCCGGTTCTTCATCCAGACCGACGTCGAGGATCGCGCGGTGCAGTACGCCGAGCGGGTCGCTTCGCACCCTGCGTTCGTACCGGCCGGCGACGCGCCCGGCGACCCTCGCGTCGCCGAGAACCCCTTCGGCGCGCGTAGCCCGCGCGAGCACCGCGCCATCGCCGACGGGCTTCCCATCTACCGGCTGCTCTACCAAAAGCGATAGGCTTCGACCGGCATGCGCCAGCGAGCGAGCGTCGTGATCATCGGCGGCGGCATCATGGGCCTGTCGACGGCGTACAACCTCGCCAAGAACCACGGAGTAAAAGACGTGGTCGTCGTCGAGCGCAGCTACCTGTGCAGCGGCGCGAGCGGGCGCAACGGCGGTGGGGTGCGCGCACAGTTCTCGAGCGAGACGAACGTGCGGCTCATGCAAGAGAGCCTGCGGATCTGTCGGGCCTTCGCGGCCGAGATGAAGATCAACGTCTGGTTTCGGCAGGGCGGGTATCTGTTTCTCTGCCGCGACGAGGCCACGCGCGAGCGCCTCGAAGCGAGCGTGAAGGTGCAGAACGCGTGCGGCCACCCGACACGCATCCTCGAGCCCAAGGAGGCGCAGCGCGTCGTCCCCGAGCTCTCCACCGAGGGCGTGCTCTGCGCCAGCTACAACCCCGAGGACGCCGTCGTCTTTCCGTGGCCGTTCGTCTGGGGCTACGCCAACGGCGCGGCCGACTTGGGGGTCGAGATACAGACCTTCACCGACGTCCTCGGCTTCGAGACCAAGGGCAAGCGCATCACCGGCGTGGTCACCTCACGCGGCACGATCGCGACGAGCCGTGTGGTCAACGCCGCCGGCGCGTGGAGCCCCGAGGTCGCGGCCAAGCTCGGCGTCGCGCTCCCCAACAAGCCGCACCGCCACGAGATCTGTTCGTCGGAGCCGCTCAAGCCTTGGCTCACGCCTCTCGTGGCCGACCTCTCCAACGGCCTCTATTTTTCGCAGTCGACGCGCGGCGAGATCGTGGGCGGCGTCTCCAACGACGACGTCCCCGAGGGGCTCGATCAGCGATCGAGCCACGCCTTCCTCGCGCTCTACGCGCGGGCGCTCGTCCGCACCGTCCCCACCCTGGGCAGCGTGAAGGTGCTGCGGCAGTGGGCGGGCTGCTACGACCTGACCCCGGACCAGAACCCGATCGTCGGGCAGGTCGACGAGGTCGAAGACTTCTTCCAGGCTTCGGGGTTCATGGGGCACGGCTTCATGATGGCGCCCGTCATGGGCAAGCTCCTGGCTCAGCACATCGCCGAGGGCTCGGACCTGCCGCTCTTCGATCGCTGGAGCCTGCGCCGGTTCAAAGAGGGCAGGCTGCTCAAAGAGTCCATGATCATCGGCTGACGGAGCTAACCGCAGTCGCGGTGGCGGCAGCCGCCCTTGCCCTTGCACTCGTTCTTGCCGCTGCACTCGTTCTTGTCGGTCTTGCAGCCGCCCTTGCCCTTGCACTCGTTCTTGCCGACGCAGCAGTCCTTGGCCCCGCCCGAGCCGCTGGCTGCGGCGGCCGCCGTCGTCTTGCCTGCGCTCGTCGGCTCGGCGCTCGCCGCCGCACCGCCGGCCATCTGCTGGCACCCGCTCGCGCCCGCCAGGATGCCCCCTGCAATTGCCCACGTGAGGAGTCGTTCGGTCGACATGTGGGCGTCGTAGCAAGTGGCGACCGCGGCGCAAATGCCAGTTACTCTGATCGTGGGAGAGGTCTGTCGAATGAGCTTGGGCCTTCGCTTCGTGATCGCAGGTGTAGCGCTCTCGGCATTCGCATGCGCAGAGGCGGGCCAGCCGCCCGACGGCGAGGGCGGCGGCGGAGCGGCTTCGGTATCGAGCTCGGCGTCGGCGTCGGCGTCGGTGTCGGTGTCGACGACGGCGTCCACCACCGCGTCGTCGTCGAGCAGCGCGTCCACGGCGTCGAGCAGCGGGAGCGGGATGGCCGCGTGCAACAACGGCGTCATCGAGGCGGGCGAGGACTGCGACTTCGACTCGCAAGGCGACCCTCTGGTGTCGGCCACTTGCGCGAGCCTCGGGTTTCCCATGAGCGGAGCCAACCCGGGTTGCGGCATGGACTGCCTCTATGACATCCAGATCTGCCGGTGCGGCGACGGCGCGCTCCACGCCCTCGAAGCGTGCGACGGCGATCTCTTCGGCACCAACACCTGTCAGACCGAGGGGTTCGCCGGCGGCAACCTCGCCTGCACACCCGACTGCGAGCTCGATACGTCGGGGTGCAACGGCTGCGGCAACGGCACGACCGAAGCCGGCGAGGAGTGTGACGACGGCAACATGATGTCGGGCGACGGTTGCAGCGACACGTGCACGGTCGAGGTCCTCGCTTGTGACCCCGACGGCACCTACGTCATCCAGGGCGCGCCGTTCGCGTACACGTGCTGCAACGGTCTCGTCAGCATCAACGTGAGCTCGTTCATTTTTTCGCAGAACGGAGCGATGATCGGCTCGTCGCCCTCGAACCCCGTTTCGATGACCGGCTCGGCCACCACTTGCCCCGCCGGGAGCTTCAACAACACCGGGAGCATCCCCGGCGGATGCACCGAGACGTACACCGTGAGCGGGAGCTACCTCGACGCCGACACGTGGTCGGGCACCTATCAGGTGCAGTTCACCGGCGCCGATTGCAGCTGCTTCGGCGGCATGCTCGGCACCCCCTGCGTCGGGCAGCTGTTCAGCGTCACGGCGATGCGCTGAGCGCGGCGTCGAGGTCGCGCTCGATTTCGTCGGCGCGAGCCCGATCGAGGCCGAGCGCTTCGCGCAGGCGGTCGGCGAAGCCGCGCTCGCGCTCGTTGAGGCCACCGTCGGCGAGGAGAACGGCGTAGGCGAGGGCAAAGGCCTTCTCGCTGGCGAAGGTGCCGTGCGCTTGCAGCCTGCTCGCTAGGCCGGACAGCTGAGCGTCGAGATCGCCGAGCCCGGCGAGCCGCCCCGCGGAGGCGTGCAGCGCGTCCATCACCGCGCCGTCGGAGCGGTCACGAAAGCTGCGAAAGTGCTTGGTCAGGAGCGCCGCGATCCGCCCCATTTCTTCTTTCTGGACGTGGCGGTCTGCCTTGGCTGCGAGGACCATCGCGTCGATCAAGAGATCGGTCGGCGCGCCGTGCGCGCCCTCGTCGGCGCCCTCGGCGAACGCATCCTGCAGCACGCTCCAGAACGACATGTCCGCGGCATACCGCTCTGCCCCGGCCGCCACAACCGCCGAGTCAGGTCGCGGCGTGCTCGCGGAGGGGTGCGCGCACTGCCCAAAGCAGCCACAAGAGCGAGCCGCCGGCGTAGATGGCCCACGCAAACATGACGATGCCGACATGTTCGCTCGCGGCCGCGACCCAGGCCAACGCCGCGCCCAGCGCGACGAACCGGGCGAGCTCGAGGGGGACGGCCCAGCGCTTGCGCTCGAAGAGGCCGCCCCACACCGCGAGGTTGGCGAGCGCGACCGCGGAGAGCGCGATGCGCGCGGGCCAGTCGAGCGCGGTGGAAAACGAGAGCAGCGCCACCACGAGGAGCGCCACGCCGACGAACTGCGCGGTCACATAGCGGCCGACGGCCGCGCTCTTGGGGACGTCGAACTTGATGCGGCGCGCGTGATCGACGGGAGGGACCACGACCGGACCGCCGAGATCGGCGGGCTGCCACTCGGGCGGGGCGACCCACGCGACCAGCTTGTCGCGCACGCTCTTGGTGCGGCGCCCCATGTCGACGATCCGCGCGAAGCCCTCGACGTTGGCCCAGAACGGGTTGAACGAGGCGAGCGGCTTCACCGTGCCATAGGCCGGCTCGTCCTTCTCCTCGACGAACGTACCGAACAGACGGTCCCAGACGATGAAGACCCCGGCGTAGTTCTTGTCGATGTACGCGGGGTCGATCGCGTGGTGGATGCGATGGTGCGACGGCGTGTTGAGCACCAGCTCGAGCGGGCCCAGCTTGCCGATGATGCGGGTGTGGATCCAGAACTGATAGAGCGTGTTCAGCGTGAGACAC
>CALKVR010000716.1 GCA_938004815.1 uncultured Polyangiaceae bacterium
CCCGAGAAGGTCGCGGCCCACGCGCGCTCGTACACCGGTCGGTTCTTGCGCGACGTCCTGGCGGCCGGCCAACCCGTCGTGAAGTCGCGCGGTCGCACCCAGACGAAGCCTCGCGGCTCCACCACCAGCGCCTCCGCATGAAGCTCTACTACTCCGCTACCTCGCCGTTCGTCCGCAAGGTCCTGGTGCTCGCACACGAGATCGGCCTGCGCGACTCGCTTCGCACCGTCCCCGTCACGCTCTCCCCCGTCGCTCCCGACCCCGATCTCTCGAACAAGAACCCGCTCGGCAAGATCCCCGCGCTCGAGCTCGAAGACGGCTCGGTCTTGTATGACTCGCGTGTCATTTGTGAGTACCTCGACGGGCTGCACGGCGGGGCGCGTCGCATCCCCGACGCCGGCCCCGCCCGCTTCGATGCTCTCCGCGTCCAGGCGCTGGCCGACGGCGTCGCCGACGCGGGCATCCTCGTTCGGTACGAGACCGCGCTCCGCCCCGAGGCCCATCGCTGGCCCGACTGGGTCCGCGGGCAGTGCGACAAGGTCACGGCAGGGCTCACCTCCCTCGAGCGCGAGGTGCCCTTCTTCGGCACATTGCTCGACATCGGGCAGATCGCGGCCTTGTGCGCGCTCGGGTGGCTGGAGCTGCGACGCCCGCTCACCGCGCATCCTGACGGTTCCGTCGACACCCGCGCGCGTTTTCCCCGCCTCTACGAGTGGTTCGACGAGCAGCGGTTGCGACCCTCGATGCAGGCGACCGAGCCGCGCTGAATCGGTGCCCGGTGGGTTCCCCGTCGGCGCGGACCCCCGTATATTGCGCGACGAGCCTTCGACTCCCTTCGCGAAAGGACCCCTATGCGCCGCGTGATCGCCTGCACCTTAGCCCTCCTCCTGACCCCGATCATCAGCTGCGGCGGCGGGGCGAACCAGATCTGTAACGACTTCTGCGACTGCGAGGGCTGCAGCGACAAGGAGTACGAAGACTGCCAAGAGTCCGCCGACGAGCTCGAGGACGACGTCGCGAAAGAGGACTGCAGCGCCGAGCTCGACGCGATGCTCCAGTGCTGGCAAGAAGAGGCCAAGTGCGAAGACGATGACGACTACCGGGTCGACATCGAGGACTGCGACAACGAGGTCGACGACCTCCTCGACTGCTGCGACAACGACTGCGACCTCGAAGAGTTCTTCTGACCCGGCTTGAGGCGACTCGGTCGCGTGGTATCGTGGTGGGGCGATCCGATGTTGCGCGCCAGCCGAGGCTCCCGAACCACCCCCGCAGCGGTGACGCCGGACGTCCTCCGGCGCTCGCTGCGTGAGGCGGGCCTGCGCGCGACGGCTCCCCGCCTCGCGGTGCTGCGTAGCCTCACCGCCGCCAGCGGGCCCGTGAGCCACGGTGAGGTCGCGTCGGACCTCGCGAGCGAGGGGTGGGACCGGGCGACGGTCTACCGCAACCTGATCGCGCTCACGACGGCGGGCCTCCTCCGCCGCACCGACCTGGGCGATCACACGTGGCGGTTCGAGCTCCAGCGCGCCGAGCCGGTCGGAGAGGCCACCGTGCATCCTCACTTTCTCTGCGACGCCTGCGGTGACGTCGTCTGTCTGCCTGGGGGCGCGGTTCAGGTGGTGGCTGCGCGCGGCACCCCGCGCGCCATCCAACGCCGCCGGTACGAGGTCCAGATCAAGGGCCGCTGCGACCGCTGCGACTGAGCCCCCGTCGGTTGGTCAGTCCATCGCGCCCCAGACCCGCAGCGCCGAGAGGGTCTCGTCGTCGATCGTGGCCGTCTCACGCGCGCGAGCCGCCACCGCCCGCTCTATCGCCGAAGCGGTGAGCGGAAACTGGGGGCGGCGGTCGAACGTGCACGTCGGGTCGAGCAGGAGATCGCACAGCTTGGACGACCCCCTGGCGGTTCGCGAGAGGACCCAGCGGCCCCAACGCGCCGAGACCGCCTCACCCTCGCGCGCGATCATCGGCTCGTCGTCGGCGAAGGCCCTGCCGGCGGCCAGGTGCGCGAGGTCACGCCCCGCGCCCGCGCGCGGCGACCCCACCCGAAGCGCGTCGTAGAGCGTCCTCGAGACGTCCGCGACCTCGGAGGTCTGCTCCACCACCCGGCCGGAGTGGGCCCCGCCAGGGAACAGCACGTAGAGCGGCAGCGCGAGGGTCCGATCGTCGAGCGTCGGGGTCTGGGTGAAGAGCTGTGAGAGCCCCGGCGAACCGTCGCCGGTCACGACCAGCAGCGTTCGATCGGCCACGTTCGCCTCGTCGAGGGCGTCGACGAGCGCGCCGAGAGACCGGTCCTGCTCGAAGAGGGCGAGCTGGTAGAGGCCGGCGAGCCGCGTCTGGTCGGCCTCGGGGAGCTGGTGGAGCTTGCGTCGGCCCCGCACCCCGGCGAGCTGCTGCGCGGCGCGCCTCGCGCTGATCTCACCGGTGTAGTTCTCCGGTGGCAAGGTCTCGACGAGCTTCGGGTCGACGGCCCACGGCGGGTGCCCACCGCGCGCGTGCACGAAGAGAAAGATCTTTGCCTCCGGCGAGCGCTCGAGGTGGCTCTCGACCCAGAGGGTGGCCTTGGCCAGCGCGTCGGCGCCCTCGCCCTGCGCGGGCGAGATGATCTCGACGTGCCCGCTCGAGCGCGGCAGCCCGAACGCTGGCGTGGAGTAGGGCACGGCCGTAAACCAACCGACGTCGTACCCGGCCTGCTGCGCCGCCTCGATCATCGTCGGCACCCGCGCGGGGAGGCGCGCGCCGTAGTCGGTGAGCGTGTGAGCCTCGGGCTGCAGGCCCGAGAGCAGCGTGGCCAGCGTGCCGGGCACCACCGTGGTGGGCGCGCGATGCTCCTTGAAGATGGTGCCGCGCTCGCTCAGCCGCCGGAGCCGCTCGAAATACGGCGGGGGGCGATCGGCGTAGCCGGGTAGCTCTTCACGCCCCACACCGCTGACAACGAGCACGACGACGACCTGCGCCGGCGGCCCCGACTCTGGTGCGACGGTGGGCACGGTGACCTCGGGGTCGCCGAACAGCACCCGGCCCGCCTTGCTGCCGGTGGGCGCCCGCAGCTCGAGCGCTACCACCTTGCCCTGGAACGGATCGAGACTGTAGTCGACGTCGGTCCACGTCGCGTCGTCTCCGCCCTTGAGGATGGCACGACCGAGCACGACCGGCGCCTCGCCATCGGCGCGAACGACCACCTCGGCTTCGGCGTCACCGGCGCCGACCATCCCGAGGGCGGCGCGAAACCGCCCGCCGGCCGGCACCCGGACGGGGCACCGCACCACCGATGGAGCGAGGAGCGAGAAGGCGCGGTGCGGGACCTTGCCGAGGACGGCATCGGCGGACAGCACGGCGTCGAGCGTCGGCGCGCCGTAGGTGATCTTGGAGTCGTCGGGGAACCCGACGCGCAGCCAATCGACCTCGGCGTAGGGGTTGGTCGAGCGCGCGGGCGCGAAGCGCATCGTGAGGGTGTGCTCGCCGGCGTCGAGGGGGAGGTCGGTGGCCGACGTCTCGACGACGCGGGCCTCGCTGCCGCGCAGCCGCGCCGAGCCCACGTGGGCGTCGTCGACGTAGAAGCTGACGCTCGTGGCGGCGTGCGGCTGCACCCGCGCGGACACGAAGATCGGCCCCGGCTCGGTGAGGGTGAAGCGCGTCGTGCTCGACCGCTCGGTCATGAGTGACCAGGTGGCGCCGTCGTGCTCCGCCGTCTCGAAGGGGGTCGAGTCGGGGGTCGACACGCGGCCGTCGGTCATCGTCGTCCCGAAGTCGACCAGCACCCCGCGGTGCTCGAGATCGCAACGCGCGGCGTGGTCGAAGAGGCGGCGCACGTCTCGGTCTGCCACCGCGCCCTCCGCGGCGCTGCGCGGCGGGGGCGGGGGCGCCGTCGCCGAGCCCTCGTCGCCGCACGCGCGGCACCCCGCCACCGAGAGGGCCAAAAGGGAGACGGCGAGCGCGATAGACCTCATCGCGCTCGCCGGTATCTCACGTCTGGGATCGCCCGTCAGGCGAAACGAGCCCGCCTCACCGCTGCCAGGGCGGCGCCACGCGCACACGCACCAGCTTTCCGTCCTTCACCTCGACGAAGCGCGTGCGCTCGTCGCCCCGGGTCTTCACCCGGACCTCGTACTTTCGAGCCTTCAGAGGCAGGCTCACGGTGGGCCCCGACCCGACGGGCTTACCGTCGATGTAGATGGTGTCGCTCTTGCCGGCGACGACCTCGAGGATACCCTGGCCCTTCTTGAGCTTGTCGCTCGCACGCAGCGGCAGCTCCTCGGGCAGATCGACCTCGTCCTTTTGCTCGGGCTCCGACTTGTCGGGCTCGCTGGAGACCGGGGTCTGCGCGGCGCCCTCGGCCGAGGGCTCGCCCGTCGCGGCGGGGGCTTCGGTCTGCACCGACTGCATCATCGTGAGCTCGTCGGCGCTCGACTTGTCGCGCGACCACCGCGCCCAGACGGCGAAGACGACGCCGATCAGAGCGAAAGCGATCCAGTAGAGAGTCCGGCGGTCCTTCTTCGGTGGCTCGGCGGCGCGCGGCAGATACGCCGAAGGGAGCGGGAAACGCGGCGTCGCGTCGCCCGGCTTGGGCGTGGAGGCGGAGCGGCTCGACGACGGCTGCTTCGCCGGCTCCTCGTCCTTGGGCCGGGACTTCTTCTTCGGCCGCTCGGCGTCCTCTTCGAGCACCGGCGGCGGGTGGAGAGAGCCCAGCGTCAACATCGGCTTGAGGCCGGGGGGGAGCGGCACTTTGCTCGGCGTCGGTGTCACCTGACGTGCCGAGGCGTCGTTGGCCGCGCTCACCACCGGCGGCGGCGACAGGCTGCCGAGCAGCGCCGGAGGCGGGGTGAGCGGCCGCGGCCCCGAGGGCGGGATCGGCGACTCGGACGCGATCGAGCTCGGTGAAGCCTCGAGCGCCGCGGCGGCAGCATCGAGCGCGGCCACGTCGGGCTCGAACGCCCCGCCCGCCCCGAGCACGCCGGCGTCGTCCTCATCCATCACGTCGAGCGCGAGCGACGGCGACGGCGCGAACGGCTCGAACGGCATGCCTACCAGCGGCGGCCGCACCGACGGCTCGTCGGTGACCAGCGCGAACGGCGCCGGCTGAGCCGCCGCCTCGCGAAGCGGCGCCGCGCCGCCGGCGCCGGGCGCGAGGGCGACCTTCATGAGGTCGGCGTGATCCGGGACGGCGACCGCGACGGGCGACATCGGCATCGGGGTCGGCTCGCTCGCCGGCAGCGGCAACGCGAGCACCGGCATCGCCGCGCGATCGCCGGCCAAAAGCGCCAACTCGCGCGCGGTCGCCTCGGGCAGGCGATCTTCGCCGTCGAGGTCGAAGACCTGCACGATGGCCCCGTGGGCCGCCACATCCATCAGCACGTCCTCCACGAGCCGCGCCGACGCGCGACCGCTGGCGACCACGGTGCGCGGCGCGTGCCCCTTCGTCAGTGCCTCGAGCGTGATCTTCGCGTGCTCGGGGGTCGTGCCCCAGTACCCGCGGACCGCGTCGTCGTCGATCTCGACCCGCTGCACGCACAGCATGCTCGGGCCGGTGAGCAGGTCTTGCGCGGCGCGCGCGCCCGCGACCACCGGCATGATCTGATCCAGCAGCGCGCCCTGGAGATCGGGGCGGAAGGGTGCGTCGCCCCCCTCGGGTCGCGGCGGCGAGACGATGAACCGACCGTCGCCGACGCCTAGGAGGAGACCGAGGACGCTGGGGCCGCGCTCGAACGCTCCCCCGACCGAGGTTCGCGTCGCCCGCGCGGGCTTGCCGCTGCGGATCTCGACCTCGTAAAGGAACGATGCGTCGCGGATGGCGACCGTGCACTCGGGCCGCGTCTCGCAAGCGATCCGCAGCAGCGTGTACGCCGTGATGCCGTCGAGGCGACCGCGCACCTCGCCCTGGGTCGCGAGGCGCTGCGCGACGCGCTGGCGCGTTCGCACGAGCTCGCGCGCCCGCTGCACGATCGCGCTCGCGCTCGCCTCTTTGCGCAGATACCCGTCGGCTTCGGCGCCCAGCTCGCGCACGCGCTGGAGCAGATCCTCTTTCCACGAGAGGAGCACCACCGGCACGTCTCGCAGCAGGAGATCGCGCTTCAGCGTGCGGCAGAGCGAGAACCCGTCCAGGTTCGGCATCAGCACGTCCGAGATCACGAGGTCGGGCATGTGGTGCTTCGCGATCTCGAGCGCCCGCGCGCCGTCGCGAGCCTCGTAGACGGTGGCGCCCGCCGACTTGAGGACACCCGCGAGGAACCAGCAGACCGCGGCGTCGTCATCGACCACGACCACGCGCGTCTTCTCGAGCGTCCCGTCGGCCCGGCGCGCGGCCGCGCCGGCGCCGAGGCGGTTCGAGCCCGGGGCGAGCGCCGGCTCGTCGAGCCACGGGGCGAGCGGCACCGCGCCTTCGGGCCCGCCGTGGAGAAACCGCACCGCGCCCTGCGAGCGAATCGTGCAGACGTCTCGGATGCGCGCGACCGCGCCCCAGAGCGCCGCCAGCACCTCGGTGCCCTCGCCCAGGTTCACGAGGCCGCCGCGCGTCTTCGGATCGACCATGTCGCAGAGCCCACGACGCAGCTCTTCGGCGAGGCGGCTGCCCAGCTGGTCGAGGCTGATCTGGCCCAGCGGCTCGCGCACGATCTCGCATTTCACGTAGGCCGAGATCACGTTGGCGCACGCGCGCCGCAGCTCGGCCGGCGACACCGGCTTGGCGAGCGTCTTGGCGACGCCGAGCGCGAGGAACGGTCCCGCGTCTTCGGCGCGCGCGATCTTCAGGCAGACGACGACCGGGATCGACTCGGTGAGAGCATCGGACTGGAGCGACGTGACGAGCGCCTTGACGTCGGCGAGATCGCCGTCGATCACGATGACGTCGGGGGCGAGCGCGCGCGCCAGGTCGAGGGCGACGCCGACCTCCGGGGTACGCTCGACGTCGTAGACGAGGTCGCCTTCGTCGAGGACGCGCGAGCCCGGCAGGGCCAGCGCCTCGGCGAGGGTCGTGGGACCGACGACGAGGACGCTCATCGGCGCTCGCGCCGGGGCGGGCGTGGCGGTGAGCGGCTTCACCTCGGCCGCAAAGGGTCGCACCGGCTCGGCCTCGTCCGCACCCCACGCGAGCGCGGTCATGCGGCCTACGAGGTCCTGCACGCTCCCGAAGTCACCGTCGGCGAGCTCGCCACGAACGGCCGCCTCTTCGAGCTTCTTCTCGGTCGCGCGGATCTCGTCGGCCAGCTTGGTGAACCGCAAGAGCTTGGCCGAGGCGCCGAGGGCGTGGAACCGTCGCCGGAGCTCGGTGAGGTGCTTCTTGGCCGCCGGGTCGTCGCGGAGCGCGTCGAGGGTCGTCCGGATCTCCGCCCGACGACGCCCGAGGTTTGCGACGAAATCGGCTCTCGCGCCGCCCAGTCGCTCCTGCGGTCCGCTCTCGCGGTCTCGCCGCCCATCCTCTCGACTCTTGGCTGCGCTCGAAACGGCCATAGGGCCCGGCGCTATCACAGGGCCCGCGAGTGGGACCAATTTGCCGCGGTCAGCCGGCGGCGAGGCGCTCGCGCACCCACGCGCCCGCGGCGCGTGTCCCGAGCTCGCCGCCCACGTCTTTGGTGCACTTGCCGGCGTCGATCGCGGCGGTGACGGCGGCCTCGACCTTGGCCTCCCAGCCCGTGAACCCGATGTGGTCGAGCATCATCCCGGCGGTGAGGAGCGCCGCGAACGGGTTGGCCACGTCTTTGCCGGCGAGCGGCGGGGCCGAGCCGTGCACGGGCTCGAAG
>CALKVR010000717.1 GCA_938004815.1 uncultured Polyangiaceae bacterium
CGCTCAGGACGTGCGCGTCGGGGGCGAGATCGGCGAGCGCGATCTGCGTGACGAGGTGAAGCGCGTCCCGCATCGGCGCGAGCTTGGCGAACTGCGTGTCGTAGATGGCCGCGTGGGCTTCATCGAACGGGACGGGCATCCCGGCAGACTACGGGCGCCCGGTGGTGCGGCCCAGGGCGAGGATTGCGACCCGATCGGCGGTTCTTGGTGTGACCGCAGCCGCGCGACGTCGCGGGCCACATCGACTACTTCTCGATCGCTACGCCGCGCTCGCGCAGCCACGCCTCGGCCGCCGCCGGATCGGCCGTCATGATCGTGATCAAGCCGATGCGCGCCTCGCGTACGCCCAGCTGCGCGCAGAACGAGAGGCGGACGTACTCGCCCTTTGCGTCGATCATGACGATGCTCGGGATGCCGCCGCGACACTTGACGATCGACCCCCGCCCTTGTTGCGTGCCGAACGCGCGGGAGAGCGCCGCGACGGCGACGGGGTCATCGATGAGATGACCATCGATGCACACCGCCACCGCGTCTCGCACGACGCTCAGGTCGACGCTGCCCCCGAACAGGTCTTCGGGGCACCGCGGGTCCTTGGCCGCGCTCGCCGATGCGACACCCGTCGGCGCCGTTCCGCCCGAGGTCGCCACAGGCGGAGCCGCCGGCCGATCAGGCGCGACGGGCCGAGCCGCGCCGGGCCACTGACCAGCGTGTGGCTGCGCCACCTCGGCCTCGCGCGACGGGCACCCGGCCAGCCCGAGCGCCCCCACGACGATGCCCGTGAGCAGGAAGCTCCTCATCCCGAGCCCACCGGGCGCACCTTGGCCGCGGGGACGAACGGCATCCTCACGCAGGCGTGGCGCGCCATCCGCTCTCAGCCCCCGAAGAGGTACGTGTCGATCTCCGCGACCGTGAGCGCGAGGGCGTCGGCGGTGAAGCCAGGGCGGCCGCTACGAGCCTCATCGGTCACGCACCAGATCTCGCCCGTTCCTACCTCTGCGGGCGCCGACGGCTTGGGAAAGTAGGTGATCGGGATGTGCCGCCGTGCGGCTAGCGGCGATGCCTTGCTCCTGAGCACTTCCGCGACCTCGAGCGACGCAACGCTCCGCGTGGTCGAGACGCTCAATCGTCCGAACGCTATCAAGTCGCAGGTTCGTGCCCGAGTGACGTAGTAGTTGAGCGACAACAGATCTCCTGCGAGCGTCGCGACGTCACGGTCCAGGTCTTCGACACCCTGCCCATCGAACAGGAGAGTGTACCGAGAACGCCGCGTCCCCATTCGAACGGGCCGCGCCCGCGTGCGAAGCGCCTCGATGCGCTTCATCAGCTCGGGGCCCACCACAACGCGGCCCTCGTGGAGAGAAGAGCTCGATTCGAGGACGCCGTCCTCGGTCAGCGTTATCTGGGTGGTATGAGGGCACCCGTGCTTCGTTTCGGAGAGGATGGTGCCAGCGGGGAGGGCTGGCGTGGCGGTGACGGCTGTTGGCTCGGCCGGCGCGTGCAGCGACAACTCGCGCATGGCGCTCGGCAAGGTGCAGCCAGTTGCGACGAGCGCGCCGACGAGCAGTCCTGCGAGAGTCTCGGCGCCCGGGCGGCGACGCAGCATGCGACGAGCATAGCACCCGGCAGATGCTCCGGGGCCCGACCGGTGCTCGCCGCTACCCGGAGCCCACCGGGCGCACCTTGGCCGGCGCGAGCTGGGCGAGCTGCCATTTCTGAACGCAGAGCTTGGCCTCGGCGGCGAGCATCGCGTCTCGGAACCGATTGGCGACGCGCGCGGGCATGACGACGCCGACGATGCTGGTGACGACGATCGTGATGACGACGACGCCCTCGGTGAGCTCGACCGCCCGCGGCACCAGGGTCATCGCCCCCGCCTCGAAGCGCATCGACGCGGGGAGCACGCCGGCGAGCTCCAGCGCGAGCGGCACCAGGAACGACGCGCAGGCGAGGGCGTAGATCGGCAGGCGGAAGCGCTTCTCGGCGATGGTCGCGAGCACGACCGCGTTCGCGCCCGCGAAGCCGGGGACGAACACGAGCGGGCCCAGGATCGACGTCAGCACGCCCGCGAAGAGCGTGACGAGGACCGCAAACGCGAAGAACAATGTGCCCCTGACGCGCGCCCGATGCGCCATGAAGAGCGCCATCGACGTCAGCACCAGATTGAACCCGCCGATGAGGGCGATGATCGCCGGTACCCGGTGCGTCATGATCAAGACGAGCGGAAAGAGCGCGGCCCAGCCGACGACGCGCGCGGCGTTGCCGCGCATCGCCGCCTTGGTCTGCCGCTCCATCACCTCGTCGATCTCGCGTTGGGCCTCGGCCGGGACCTGCTCGGGCGGCGCGGCGAGGAGGCGCAAGATCACCGCCTGCGCGGCCTGGTTGTCGGGAGCCAGCGCGAGCGCGCGCCCCGCGTCCCGCATCGCCTCCGACCGCGCGCGCTCCCGGCCGTCGACGGGGCCGTCGAGCGCGCGATCGGCGAGCCGAGTTGCCGAGAGCACCGCCTCTTTCACGAGGCGCGCGCGGTGCTCCTCGTCGCGATCACCGTCGAGGTAGCGCTCGATGTCCTGCGCGAGCTCCTGCGCCGACTGATAACGCGCGCTCTTGTCGAACGCCGTCGCCCGGTCGATTACCCTCTGCAGCTCGGGCGGCACGTCGGCCCGAGGCGGCTTGGGCGCGCGGTTCGGATCGATCGTCTGCTGCAGCAGGCCCTGCGCGTGCATCCCCACGAAGAAGTGCTCGCTGGTGAGGAGCTCGAACAAGATCGCGCCCAGCGAGAACACGTCGCTTCGCCCGTCGATGTCCTCGAGGATGCCGAGCGCCTGCTCGGGCGACATGTAGCCGGGCGTGCCCACCGTCTCGCCCGGCGTCGTCTCGTC
>CALKVR010000718.1 GCA_938004815.1 uncultured Polyangiaceae bacterium
GAAGCGCGCGTCGAGCCCGGCCACGTCGATCTCGGCGACGACGTCGGCGCCGGCCGGCGGCTCGGCCGCGAGCGTGCGCGCCATGTACGGCCCGAGGATCTCCAGGTCGCGCTCGCTGCCGCCGCAAACGAGGCGGGCAGCAGCCGGCCCCGCCGCCTTCGTGAGGTTGCAAGCGCCGCGCGCCTTTTTGCCGCCGAGCTTGAACCCGCCGTTGCCGGTGGGCGTGGCCGCCGCGCCCGCGGCGTCGGCGGCGCCCTCCAGAGATTTGACCGCGACCGAGATCGCGTACATCGGCTCGGGCCGGTCGCCCTCGGGCACGGCGACCACGACATCGATCGGCGCGTCGAGCGCGATCTGATCGGCGAGCGCGCGGCCGTCCACGTCGAGGCGCAACATGCGACGGCCGAAGACCTCGGCGAGGGCGCCGCGAATGAGCGGCTCGGCGGCCTCGGCGCCGCCGCCGGTGAGCTCGACGAGCGAACGGACCGTCGTCGCGGGGCTCTTCATCCGCCCGCGGGCGACGACGCCGCTCGGCGCGGGGACCGGCGCCAGATCGCCGTCGGCCACCGGCCCGGTCGCGCTCGGCGTCGCGGTCGGGGTCGTGTCGCGCGGAGGCGGAGGGGCCGAGCACGCGAGGAGCGCCGCGCCGAGCAGGACCGAGGGCAAGAGCTTGCGGGACATCGTCATCTCGCGGGCACCTTCGCGCGGCTCGTCCAATGAATCAACGGGCTTTTGGGTCAGAGATGAGCCGCATCGAGGCGGGCGGGCGTCCTACCCTTGCGGCCCTCCGTCGCCCTGTTTAGGGCACGGAGACAGGTTCCAGCGGGTACGCGTGCGCTAGGCGCGGAGGTCACGTCATGTCCCAATCCCTTCGGTTCGGTCTGGTTTCGGTCCTGGTTCTCGCGGCCTGTTCATCGAACCAGCCGCCTCAGCCGCCGGTCGAGACGTCCGAGCCCGCGCCCACAGCCAGCGCCGAGGCGCCTCCCGCGCCCACGTCCGACAAGCCTGCGCCGAGCGGCCGTCCGGCCGTCAGCTACGCCAACGCCGAGAAGATCACCGAGACCTTCGGCGCGACCCCCGCGGCCAAGCTCGAGCTCGGCAAAGAGGGGACGATCCTGCGGATCCCCGAGTATGCGCTCAGCGACGGCGTGCTGCTCACCTTCATGGTCGACAAGAAGGGCAAGAAGGCAAAGGGCGGCGCGGGCACGATCTTCCACCTCTACGCGCAGATGCCCCCGTCCGAGGACTTCCGGGCCGTCTCGACCAAGGGCCCCAAGTTCGAGCTCACCTTGAACAGCGCCAAGGTCGCGAGCCCGAACCTCGCGATCGGTGAAATCAAGAAAGATGACAAGGGCAAAGAGGTCGTCGAGTGGAAGGTGATCGCGCCAGCCAAGAAGGACGACACGTCGGCCACCTTCGAGCTCACCGACTTCACGAACGCTTACCTTCAGATCACGAGCGAAGCACCCAGCTCCTGACGCTCTCCCGCGACAGCATGCCGGCGAAGTAGCGCAGCCCTGCGCGCGCGATGGCGCCGTTCGTTACGACGTGGCGCTCCACGACGTCACGCATGGCTCCGTACACATAGGGAAAGCACGCGGCGCGGCGAGCGAGATCTCGGCCCACGGACGTGGACGCGAAGGTGGCTGCCCAGTCGTCGAACCGGTGATCCATTCGCGCCAGTCGCGGCGCGAGGTAGCGCGCCGCGACCTCGCCGCCAAGGATGGCCTGGGCGATCCCCTCCCCGAGCACGGGATCGATCCCGGCCGCCTCGCCCACGAGGATCGCGCGCGGCTGCGACAGCGCGGCTCCGCGGACGAACGCGCGCTCGGAGAAGCGCCGCGTGGGGACGACGACTTCGGCGCCGGCCGGGAGGCGCGCCCTCGTGTGCTCGGCAGGGTCGGTCGCCACGGCCGCGTGTCGCAGCACGTAGGCGCCGCGCGAGACGTGGAGCGCTCCGTGGAGCGGCGTGGGAAAGTCCCACGCGTATCCGGCTACCCGGCGCGCCCGCAGATCGAAGTGGAGCACGTCGTCGCCGTGGTCGTGCGTCGCCGCGGTGGTGTCGAGCTCCGCTACCTGCGCGACGATGTCGCCTCGATCGAAGCCGAGCGACCGACGGACGATCGACCGGACGCCATCGGCGCCCACGACCGCATCCGCCTCGATGGTGTCACCGCCGTCGATCGCGATCGAGAGTCCGTCGCGCCCGGTCGTGATCGCGCGGACGGTCGCGCCTTCGCGGACGTCGATGCCGCGCGCGCGCGCGATGCGGGCCAGCTCGGCGTCGAACTCGATTCGCCGAACGACGCGGCCAGCGACCTCGTCGAGGCGAAACACGGCCGTTCGTGCCTGCGTGCTGACCGCGATGCCGCGGATGGGCGCCGACGGGACGTCCACCGTCACCCCTATGCGCGCCAGCGCGTGATCCGCGCGGCCGCCGACGGCGCCAGCGCAGATCTTGTCGCGCGGGAACCGCCCTGCCTCCAGCACGACGAGCCGCTCTGCGAGCCTGCGATCGGTCGCCTGGAGAAAGAGCGCGGTCGATAGGCCGGCCGGACCGGCGCCGACCACGACCAGCGGCACCCGGCTCATCGCGGGAGCAACGGACAGGGCAGGAGGCGCGGCGCGAAGCGCTCGGCGCGGAGGCGTTTTCCGGTGCCGCTGTTCGCGTGGTAGAGCTCCTGAGCGTCCATCTGCGCGCGCAGCGTGCTGCGGAGCGCGGCCACGACGGCGGGCTTCGACGGGGCGAGGTCGATCGTCTCGTTCGGATCCGCGATCACGTCGTAGAGCTCGCTCACGCCATTGTCGGGATCATAGGCGAGCTTGTACGGCCGGCAGACGATGCCCTCGTAGTGCTTCCACCCCTGGATGTTGAGGTAGACGGCGCTCTCTTTGGAGGCGGGGCCGTCCTCACGGAAGTGCGCGAAGCTCTCGCCCTGGAACGCGGGGTGCGGGGGCAGCCCCATCAGATCGACCACCGTCGGGAGCACGTCGAGGGACGACACGGGGGTGAAGTCATCGCCCGGATCGAGCGCGGCCGGGTAGTGCACGAGGAGCGGGACGCGCGACTCGCCCTCGAAGAGCGTGCGCCCGTGCGTGACGAGCTCGTGCTCGAAGAAGAGCTCGCCGTGGTCCGACGTGATGACCAAGATCGTGCTGTCGAGCATGCCCGCGTGCGCGAGAGCGTCGTACAGGCGGCCGATCTGCTGGTCGACGTAGGCGAGCGCGTTGTCGTAGCGGTTCAGGATGACCTGGCGGTCGGCCTCGTCCCAGCGCACGTAGTTGAACGTCCCCTTGGGCTCGTAGGGCTCGAACGGGTGGGGCGCGGCCGCCGGGATCGGATAGGGAAAGTGCGTCGACTGCAGGTTCAGGTAGAGCGAGAACGGTTCGCTCTTCGCGTTCATGATCCAGCCGATCGCGTGGTCGACCGTCGCCTCGTCGGGTGAGACGTCCTCGGTGACGAGGTCGAGGTGCTCGCCCACGTGGTCGGGCGCGTGGCGGAAGTGCGTCGGCGTGTCGGTCTCCTGGAACCGCTTCATCCCCTGCCAGGTCTCGTCCTGGCTCGAGACGGTGGCTGTGCGCAGCCCCAGGACCGCGCCGAAGTCGTGCAGGAGCACCCGCGGGTAGTCGAGCCGCTGGTACATGTCGAGCACCGAGCCCCGCCGCGGAAACAGCGACGATATGACGGCCATCTGCGCGTAGTTCGAGTGCGTCGCGGTCGTGTACGCGTGGCGCATCCTCAGGCTCTTTTGCGCGATGCGGTCGAGGTTGGGGCTCGCGCGCCTGTCGCCGAGGCGGCCCGTGTCGTCCATGTAGCCGAGGCGGCTGATCGCGACGGACTCGAGCGTGATCACGATCACGTTGGGGCGATCGCCGGTGCCGCGCGCGACCGCCTGCCACGACCGTTCGGAGGCTCGTGACGGGCTGTCGAGCGCCGCGCGCACGAGGGGCTTGGTCTCGGCGTCGAGCGGGTCGGGCGCACGCGCCGACGACGTCACAGACGCGAGAAGGGCGACCTCG
>CALKVR010000719.1 GCA_938004815.1 uncultured Polyangiaceae bacterium
CGCGGCGGTTGGCTCGGCGCCGGAAGTGACTAAGCCGTACGACGAGCTTCGAACGCGGGCATGACGTCGACGCAGCTGTCGCGCAGCTTGCGGACGGCGGCGGAGAGGAGCTGCGAGATGCGGGCCTCGGTGACGCCGAGGATGTTGCCGATCTCGCGGAGGGTGAGCTCGTCACCGTAGTGCAGCTCGAGGACGTGCTTGAGGCGCGGGGGCAGGGCGCCGAGGGCCACGCGGACGCGGGCGATGTCCTGGCGGCGGGCGATCTGATCTTCGGGGCCGTCGTCGTTCTGGTCGGCGATCTCGGGGCCGACGCCGTCGTCGAAGACGGTGAGGGCGCTCGCGCTGGTGGCGCGGAGGGCCTCGGCGTAAGCGCGGGGCTTGAGGCCGGTGCGGCTCTGGACCTCGGAGTCGGTGGGGGAGCGACCGAGCTCGCCCTCGAGCTGGGTGCGGCTCTTTTCTACGCGGCGCTGGCGCTGGCGCATGCGGCGCGAGAGGGGGTCGGCGTTGCGCAGCTCGTCGAGCATCGCGCCGCGGATACGGCGGGCGCCGACGCGCTCGAGCTCGTCGAAGTCGAGGTGGGGGTGACGCGTGTAGACCTCGACCAGCGCGACGAAACCGGCGCCGAGCAGATCGTCGATGCCGAGGTGCGCGGGCATGCGCACGCGCTTGGCGATCGTCCACGCCAGGCGGCGAATCTTCGGGACGAAGCGGACCGCGAGATCACGCGGGAGCGTGTCGTCGGTGGCCTCCCATGCCATCGCGTCGCTGCGTTCGACCAGGCCGCGGATGCGAGCGGCGTCGGCGTCGCCGATGCGCTTCCACTCGATCGCGACGCTGGAGGTCGCGCCGACTGCCTCGGAGCGGACGACGATTCCCTCGAGGTCGAGGGGGCGCGGCGAGCTCGCGACCGGGAGCAGCACCCGGATCGACGTGCCCTTCTTGAAGGTCGCGCGCGTCTTGGCGAGGAGGCCGCCCTCGGAGAGGTTGATGACGCGTGCGCTCGCGCGCTCGCCATCGCTCCACTCGAACGTGGCGACGGCTTCGACGTTGGCTCTTGGAAAAGTACGTGTTTCGAGCATGACCGTGAATCCTGGGCTGCCGGGCGTGATGCTCAGCAGGCGATCTTCTTGCGCTTGACCATCTCGACCAGCGTGGTGCGGTTCAGGCCGAGGAGCTGGGCCGCGCGGTTCTTGTTGCCGCCCGTTCGGGCGAGGGCTTGTTTGATGAGGCTCGACTCGAACTCGTCGACGGCGGCGCGGAGATCGATGCCGAGCGACGGGAGCACCTCGCGCGCCGACTCGGGGCCGCCCTTGGCGCCGCCGGTGCGGATCGACTCGGGGAGGTCTTGCACGCCGACGTGCGGGCCGATCGCGAGGAGCATCACGCGCTCGACGAGGTTCTCGAGCTCGCGCACGTTGCCGGGCCACGCGTAGCCCTCGAGGAGCGCCGACGCCTCGGGCGAGAAGCCCTCGAGGTCGTCACGGCCGAGCTCCTCACGGAAGCTGCGGAAGAAGTGAATGAGCAGCGAGCGGATGTCGTCGCGACGCTCGCGGAGCGGCGGGATGTGCAGGTGCACGACGTTGAGGCGGTAGTAGAGGTCCTCGCGGAAGCGACCGGCGCGGACCTCGGCCTCGAGGTCGCGGTTGGTGGCGGCCACGATGCGGACGTTGCAGCGCATCGTCCGCGAGTCGCCGACCATCGAGTACTCCTTCTGCTGGAGCAGGCGGAGCAGCTTCACCTGGAGACCGAGCGGGAGCTCGCCGACTTCGTCCAGGAACAGGGTGCCGCCCTCGGCCGCCGCGACGCGACCCTGACGGGCGGCGTGCGCGCCCGTGAACGCGCCCTTGGCGTGCCCGAAGAGCTCGCTCTCGAGGAGCGCCTCGGGGATGGCGCCGCAGTTCAAGGTCACGAGGGGCGCGTCGCGCCGAGCGCTCGCGTCGTGCAGCGCAGCCACGACCGTCTCCTTGCCCGTCCCGCTCTCGCCGGTCACGAGGACCGTGCAGTTGGCGCGAGCGACGCGGTCCACGCTGCCGAAGAGCTGCACGAGGGGCTCGCTCTTGCCGACGATCTTGCCGCGGCTCGTGGGGCGCAGGGTCAGGTGATTCTCAGTCGGAGAAAGCTGGCTGCTCACTTCGGGACCTCCTGCCCTGGTTTTCGCGGCATTTCCGCGAGGTCCAGGGCGTCGGTGATCCGCTTCGCAAGGCCGATGCCACCGCCGTCGGTGACCGAAGTCGCGAGCGCGTCCACGATCATCGAGCCAAAACCCGCGCGTCCGCCGTCCTCACCGAACTTGGCGGCCGCGAGGAGCTGTCTCACGAAGATGCCTTCGAACTCCTTTGCGACTTTTTCGAGCTCACGCGTCTCGGGTGGAGACACGCGGGCGTCGTCGGCTTTCTCGACCTGAGCACCGGCGTTGGGACCGACAGGTCGCACCATCACTCCACCACGATCTCGGCCTCGAGCGAGCCGGCGGTGCGGAGGGCGGAGAGGACGCTTGCCAGCTCCCGGGCCGACAACCCCAAGGTTCCGAGGGCCTCGGCCACCTCGGCGAGCGACGGAGCCTGGGGCATGAACCGAACGCCGGGGGCTTTCTCATCCACGGACACGTCCGAGCTCGGGACGGTCGTCCCTTTGCCGACGATGGGTTGCGAGACGGCCTTGGTCTCTTTGACGACGATGGTCAGCCCGCCGTGGACGATGGCGGCTGGGGCGAGCCGCACGTCGCCGCCGGCGACGATGGTCCCGGTCCTCTCGCTGATGACGATCCGGCTCTTGCGGACCGGGATGACCTCCAGGTCCTCGAGCTTGGCGAGGAGGCCTACGTGGTTGGTCTTGAACGCCTCGGGGACGGTGACCACGACGGCGCCGCCGTCGACGGCTTGGGCCGAGCCCGGCCCGATCGAGTCGTCGACCGCCTTGGCGATGCGCGACGCGGTCGTGAACCCGGGGCTGCGGAGAGAGAGTGTGAGCTTGCCGTTCTCGACGATGGTCGTGACGACCTCTTTCTCGACGATGGCCCCCTGCGGGATGCGGCCGCTCGTCAGCGAGCCTTGCTTCGCGGAGCTGCCGCTCGCGCCCTTGGCGCCGAAGCCGCCCACCACCACGCCACCCTGCGCGACCGCATAGGTGCGCTGATCGGCGCCTTTCAGGAGGCCCTGCACCAGCGTGCCGCCTGCCAGGGACCTGGCGTTGCCCAGCGAGCTAATCGAGACGTCGAGCTTCGTTCCGGGCTTGGCGAACGGCGGGAGCGTCGCCGTCACGACGACCGCGGCCACGTTGCGGAGCCGCACCTGCGCCGGGTCCACCTGCACCCCGAGGCGCCGCAGCATCGCGATCGCCGCCTGCGCCGCCACCGGTGCGGACTGATCGTCGCCCGTGCCCGCGAGCCCCGTCACGATCCCGAAGCCGACCAGCTGGTTCTCGCGTGCGCCCAACACCTCCGCCAGGTCGCGGATCTTGTCGGCGTGCGCGGGTTTCGCGATCGACGCCGCGAGCAAGAAGGCGAGCACGAAGCCGAGGCGTCGGAGGAGGTGGGAGCGGAGCATCGAGGGGTCGCAACGCAACGCCCGTGCCGCCCCGCGATCGGGCGAAAATGGCCGCGATTCGGCTGATTTTCAAGGTGAGCCGTCGACACGGCGCTGACGCAGCGCCATCGGGATGACGCCGCGCCCGGCCGGCCCGAAGCTGACGTCCGGTCGCGATGCCTCTGCGCACGCGGGGGTACGTTGGTGCGTACGTACGCACCTACGCACCCGAGAGTTGCCGAGGGGGCGCGGTGGCGAGGGGGCGCGATGGGACCGGAGGGCGCGGTGGTACGATCACGTCGGGTTCGGATCGTAGGAGCGCCACGTCGATGATGCCGGTATCCGTGCGAGCGCTTGGATGGACCCCGCTGGGAGCGGCGTTCCTCGCGCTGGCCGCCTGCGAGGGTCGAGACGATGAGCCCATAGGATGTGCTCCCGAATGTCGCTCCGCCCGCGCCACCACTCGGCGACGACATCGGCCGGGACGACCGGCACCACCCCCAGGTTGCTCGCCCGATGCGCCGCTGGCGTGGCGCCCAAGATCTCGCGATCGATGGCCTCGCGCTCGGCGTCGCTCATGTCGAGCGGCCTGCCGCACCAAGCGGCGCTGCTACCTCAGAACGGGCTGACTTTGTCGAGGGCGCGGCCGAGGACGCCCTTGCGCTGCTGGTCGTCGATGTCGCCGCGGCCGGTGAACTCGACCTCGGCGTCGGCGATGCGGGATGACATGACGGTGTTGTCCTCGGCGATGTCGGCGCGGCGGACGAGGCCCGAGATGTAGAGGTGGTACTCCTCGTAGTTGATGAGGATGACCTTGGTGCCCTCCAGGAAGAGATCGCCGTTGGGCATCTCGCGGGCGACGCGGACAGCGACGTTGCCGCGGAGCTCGCCGGTGCGGCTGGTGTTGCCCTGCCCGGCGAAGTCGGCGCTGCTCATCCACGAGAGGATGTGGCTTGGGTCGAACATCGGTGCCGCCGTCTTGAGGGCGCCGACGAGGCCGAGGACGTTGGTGACGCCGAGGTCGGCGTTGGAGTTGCGCTGGAGCTGGGTGGTCGAATTGCCCGATGCGTCGGCCGATTCGTCGATCTTGATGAGGACGATGTCGCCGACGCGAACCGCGCGGGTGTCTTCGAGGAAGCCGCCCACCGCGTCGCTGAACAGCGAGCCGCGCGAGGCCTGGAGCGAGGGATCGCGCTGCGCGTACTTGCCCGGCTTGTAGTCGCGCTCCTTGGGCGTGTAGCTCATGATGTGCGACGGGGCGCAGCCCGACGCGAACACGGCGAACCCGAGGGCGGCGACGATGCGACGGTTCACTGGGCCTCCACGGCGGTCGGCGGGTCGCTGCTCTCGACGCGAGCTCGGAGCACCTTCTTGTTCTCGAGGACGACGCCGACCTCTTCACCGACGTCGGCGTCGGCGGCGGCGGTGACCGATGCCTTGATCTGGATCGCGCCTCGCTCGATGAGCAGGGTCAGCTTGGAGCCCTTCTTGACGTCGGGGATGGCCGCCGACTTGGGCAGCATCATCTCGATCGGGACGGGGACCTTGTGGAGGACGCCCTCGCCCTCGGTGAAGACGAGGGTCGCGGTGGTGAGGTGCTTGCCCGACTTGCGCGGCGGCTTGGGCACCTCGACGCGGACGGCGTCCCAGCCGTCGGGGACCGAGACGGTGGCACGCGGGCGGACCGCGGTGAGGGCGCCGTTTCGTGGCAACCCCGTCGCGCTGACGGCGTCGCGGGTCATCTGCTCGAGCGCGGTAGGCGCGAGCTTCTTGGTCTTGCGCACGACCCGAGTCGACGCGGGGATCTTGAGGCTCTTCGGATCGGTCCCCTCGGGGAGGGCGGCGAGGACGTCGTCGCGGGTGATGAGGCGCGACGAGCCTGGCGCCGGCGCCGCGCCGAGGTCGAGCTC
>CALKVR010000720.1 GCA_938004815.1 uncultured Polyangiaceae bacterium
TGAAAGAGGGGCGGGACCCCGACCTGGCCAAGACGAAGCGGGCCATGCAGCTCTTGCCGAAGACGGTGCTTCGCCGCGCCCTCAGGCTCTCGGCGTTCATCGCCGGCGACGCCGACAAGAGCCTCGCGGCGCTGGGCCTCAAGCACTCGCCCTTCGGGAGCGCCATGGTCACGAGCGTCGGCATGTTCGGTTTGCCGATGGGGTTCGCGCCCATCTCCTGGATGTACAAGGTGCCGATCCTGCTGCTCGTCGGTGAGATCGCCGACAAGGCCGTCGATGAACGATGTCGAGCGGCGCGCCGTCGTCGCCGCGAAGCTCGTGCACCGCCTGAAGCCCCGCACAAACGTCGAGCACGATCCGAAGTACGGCCTCCGGAGGGAGGGGGACGTCGCGCTTCTGAGCCACGGCAACGAGCTGCCCGAGAGACGCTCCCTCGACGTAGTCCATCACCAACAAGAGCTCGTCTCGCGGCTCGTCCAGATCGAGCACCGCCACGATGTTGGGATGGTGAAGGCGTGACGCGAGCCTCGCCTCCGCGAGCAGGGCGCGACGGAGCTCCGCGTCGTCGACGAGGTGAGCGTGGGCTCGTTTGACCGCCACGAGCCGCGAGAAACCGTGCTTGCCCCTTTGCCGTCCGACGTAGACCGTGGCCATGCCCCCCGCGGCGATCTTGGCGAGGCACTCGTATCGCGCCTCGGACGGCAGCTGATCGCGCGGGCTCGGCACAGCGAGTGACATGCTCGGGAGTCGAGCGTAGCGCGTCTCGGCCGTGACGCTGGGTGTGGATATCGGCGCGGGCCGATCTCCCCGGTGCTAGATTGCGCACCAGCGGATGAGCACCCGCGCTTCTCGCGAAGAACCGACGGCCACCGCGCTTCCCGCGGCCAAGCTGGCCCCGCCTCTGGCGGTGATGCTCGGTATCGAGGCCCCCGGGGCCGCTCCTCGGTCGCGGCGGCTCGAGCAAGGCTCCATCGTCATCGGCTCGTCCGAAGGGTGCGACGTCGTCGTCGCCGAGAAGACGATTTCTCGCCGCCACGTCGAGATCCGCCTCGTCCCGGAAGGGGTTTCGGTACGCGACCTCGGGAGCCGCAACGGGACCCACTATCTCGGACAGAAGATCGAGGGCATGGTGCTCGCCATCGGCGGCAGCCTCGTGCTCGGACAGGAGGTCCGCCTCACCGTCAGCGCCGACGCCGAGACGCTCGAGGCCGTCCCGCCCGTCGGGCAATCGAGCTATCGCGGTCTCCTGGGCTCCTCGCTCGCGATGCGGCGGCTGTTCGCCGTCCTCACGCGGCTCGAGGGCTCACTCGCGAACGTCCTCGTCGAGGGCGAATCGGGGGTCGGAAAAGAGCTGATCGCCCACGCGCTCCACGACGGCTCGCGCGTAGCCAATGGGCCGTTCGTGCCGGTCAATTGCGGCGCCATCTCGCGCGAGCTCGTGGCGAGCGAGCTTTTCGGGCACAGGCGGGGGGCGTTCACCGGCGCGATCGAGGCCCGCCGCGGCGCGTTCGAGGCCGCCGATGGGGGCACGCTCTTTCTCGACGAGGTCGGAGAGCTGCCGCTCGAGGTACAACCGATGCTCCTGCGTGCGCTCGAGACGGGTGAGGTGCGCGCCGTTGGCGACGACGCCGCCAAGCACGTGCGGGTCCGAGTCGTGGCGGCGACGAACCGTGGCCTCGATGATCGGGTACGACAAGGCGCGTTTCGCGCGGACCTGTTTTATCGCTTGGCGGTCGTACGCCTCTGGGTTTCGCCGCTCCGCGAGCGGCCCGAGGACATCGATCTGCTGGCTGCGCACTTCGCCTCCACCGAAGGGACGACGCTGCCGACCGAGGTGATCGCCCGCCTGCGAGCGAGGCCGTTCCCAGGCAACGCGCGCGAGCTTCGCAATGCGGTGCAGGTCTACGCTGCCTTGGGCACGCTGCCCTCGCTCGAATCCGCCGGACCGGGCGCCGAGCCAGCATTCGGGATCGATCTCTCGCGCCCCTACCTCGAGCAACGCGACGCGCTCGTCGACCGCTTCACGCGCGCCTATCTGGAGGCCCTGCTCGCCCACACCGGTGGAAACCAGACCGCCGCGGCGCAGATCGCCGGCCTCGATCGCACCTACCTCGGCCGGCTGATCGCCAAGGTGCGTCGCGGCCCGACCTGACGGCGCTCGCCGGCAACGCCCTCAGGGCGCGACGATCCGTCCGGGCGCCCCCTCGGCACCCTCAGCCGTGTGGCAAGCGTTGCAGTCGACGCTGTCGACCGGGTCTTGCATGGCGAGCGTCTTGCCGTCTCTACGGACTTCGGCGCGGATGGGGAGCGCGAGCGGCGTCTCGCCCTCGACGAAGAAGTTGCCCGACGCACGCGCCGTCGCCTGCACGGTCCTGCCAGCGGCGTCGGTGACGACGACCGTGACGGCACCGACGCCGTTGCAGTCATCGGGCTCGTGGGCCGTCGGATACACGGTGCCCCCGAACAAGAGGTCGGGCCCCGTCTCTCCTTCGTCGTTCGGCTCGGCGTGGCACGACACGCACGCCATCCCGGGGTGCATGTCTTTGGACCCCTCGTCTCCGTCGGCCCAGTAGCTCTGCGACGTGCAGACGATCTGGATCGGAGGGGCGCCTCCCGCACCGCAATCCCCTGCGGGCATACCGCCCGCGACCCACGCCTCGAACGCCGCCACCGACGCCGCATCGAGAGGCGCGCCGGGGGGCATGGTGCCGTCCTGCATCCGCGCGAGGGAGCGATCGGCGACGGTCAGACCGGGGTAGCCCGGAGCGGGCGCGGCCAGATCGGCCGCCGACGCGATCCGCACGCCACCGCTGGGATTGGTGGTCGCGTGGCAGCCCGTGCACGTCGCGAGGACGGGCGCCACATCGCACGGCAAGTCGGTCGCGGCCGGGGCCGGCGAGCCGTCGTCACCGTCGTCGATCTCGTCGGTCACGCCCCCCGTGCAGGCTCCAAGCACCCCCGCAAGTACCGTGAAGGCCACGCCGATCCGTCGCATGAGAGGCCGCATCGCAACGGGCGTACCACGCCGGTTCATGTGCGAGCGCGTGGTTCTCGCGACGAGTTGCGGCCGATCGACCGCAAGCCCGCGGCCGATTGGCCGCATGTTCCTATACGGTACCCGGCCGCGTGAACGTTCCTGCCCACGACCCCTGCGGTCTCGCCTTTGCTTGGTCGACGGTGCCATTCTTCGGCATTCGGCCATGAGGCTCCTGCTCAGCGCTTCGCTCATCACCGCGACCGGCTGCAACGCCATCACCGGCGTGGACGACTACCAGTTCACTTCGGGCTCGGGGAGCGGCGGCGCCGCGGTCAGCACCTCCGGCACCGCCGATACCTCGACGTCGACCGGCGGCTGTGGGCTCGACGCCAAGCTCTGCGGCGACACCTGCGTCGCCCTCGACGATCCACTCTACGGCTGCGATCTCGCCGCTTGCGACCCGTGCGGCCCGATGGAGGCTTGCTGCCCGGGCTGCACGAACGTCTTCAACGATCCGGCCC
>CALKVR010000721.1 GCA_938004815.1 uncultured Polyangiaceae bacterium
ACGTGGAGCCGGTCCCTTGCACGCTCGCATCGCCACCTCTGCTCGATGCAGGCAGCATGGCCGCGGTGAGCGCGTGCCAGCCCGATGGTGACGCCTGCGCGGCGCCCCCGCACGCGCGTCGCTGCGTTCTCGACCGCGGCGAGCGGTGCTCCGACCCGTGCTTTTCCACATCGGTCACCGTCGCGGAGGTCTTGGATGACCGCACCTGTGCCGGCGTCACGACGACGTGCTCGCCTCCGGTTTTCGGTGAGCTCGAGCTTCACGACGACATGGCGTGCGCGGGCGCTCCGGTGGGGAGCTGGAGCGTAATGAATGCACCCATCTGCCCCGCGCTTCCGGCCGCGCCGGCGAGCCCGGCGACGTCCTATTGGCGCTACCAGCCCGCGAGCCAGTCGTGTGACGCGTCCGCCCAACCAATGGGGCAGGTATCGACCGGAGCAGTACTGCTGCAGCTCTGCTGCACGTCGCCAGCGGGATGATCGGACCCGTCAGAACTGCACGACGAGACCGCGAGCCGATGGCGACGTCGTGTCGGAGGACGCGCCCGCGAGCTCTACCGCGAGCCAGATGACGCCGCCCGCCAAGGCCGCTGATCCGATGCCGAGAGCGACGTCGGCCGCGACGAGCTTCTCGTCGACGCTGTCGGTCTCGGCCCGCGTGCATCGCGGCGCGCACTTCGACTCCAAGTCGGCATAGGAAGACGCGCCGAGTCCCGCTGCGACGCCAAAGGCGACGAACGCGGCGACGCCGACAGCCCCGAACGCGATGGGCCCGCCGAGGGCCGGAGGCGGGGGGTCCTCGAGGCGCGTTTGCGTCGGGCCGCGGCCGCTCGCCGAGCCTGGCGGAGCGCCGAGATCGATCGCGATCGCTGCGCGTTGCTCGAGGACGAGCCGGATCGAGCGCTGCGCCGACGAGACCCCGTCGGAGACCTCGATGGAGTGGTGGCCGGGGTTCAACGCGACGGCGATGTCGGCCGGGTGCTCGGCGCCATCGATGGTCACCCGCAGCTTCGCGCCGGGAGACCCACCGCGCGCCGAGACGGTGACGGTCGGTAGCTCGCGAGCGACGTCGTCGGCCCAGCGCGCGCACTCGGCCCGAGGGAGGGCGGGGCACACATCGTCCGCACAGACCGAAGCGGATTGTCGCGCGCCGAGGAGGTCACCGGCGATCCGCTTCTCTTGCACCGCGACGTGGGCGGCGAGGCAGGCTCGGGCGGCCTCCGACTCCGCGCTCGCCGGGACGGCGGTCGCGCAGAAGGCCAAGCTCGCAGCCAGAGCGAAGCCGAGCGACCTCATCGCACGCACCCCAGCTTGTACTGTTTGACTCCCCGTACATCGATCGTGAAGGGCGGATCGCACGCTTCGGCTGGCGGTGCGGTCGGGGCGCCCGGGGTGCTCGACGGGTTAGCCGCCGGTCCGCGTCGCGGACGGGATGTCGTGCGCGACCCCGGAGGAGGTGACGGGTGAGAGGACGACGGGTCGGCCGGCACGGCTGCGACCACCGGCGGAGTTGCGGATGAATCGGCGGCAGCGGTCGTCCCGGGCTCGGATGCCCTCGGCTCTCCCCGATGTTCGGCTACGTTGGGCGCGGGCGGGTCGGCGGCACGCGGTGGATCGAGGCTGGTGACTAGCGCGAACCCCGCCGCGATCGCCACGCCAGCGAGCGCCGCTAGGCCAATCCACCGGCCGCGATGGCGATCCGACGCGCCGCGTATCGTGGCCACGGGCGCCGCCGTAACCGCGACGTCCCGCTTCGATCGGGGCGCTGCGTACGAGGCCTGCTCCGTCGTTTCTTCTTCGAACGGTCGCAGGGTGAGCCTGGGGTCCCCCGCCGCGCGAAGCGCCTGCTGCCAAGCGCGAAGCATCGCGCCCGCGCTCGGAAACCGGTTGTCCGGGGCGTATGCGAGGGCGCGATCGACAACGCCGGCGATTCCCTCCGGAAGGGCGGGTGCGTGCGTGCGGATGGAGGTGGCCTGGCACGTGGTGGTGAGGACCATCATCTCGGGCACGGTGGGCGCGTCATGCACGAGACGGCCCGTGAGCAGAGTGAAGAGCGACGCGCCGATGGAGTACACGTCACTCCGCTGGTCGACGTCGTCCCAGCGCGCGAGCGCTTGCTCGGGCGGCATGAAGGCGGGCGTTCCCATGGGCACACCCTTTTGCGTGAGCCGCGTATGCAATGGCCCTTGGCGCAGCCGAGCGATGCCGAAGTCGAGGATCTTGATCGACCCGTCACGCAGCACGAACACGTTCTCGGGCTTCAAGTCCCGATGGACGATGCCTCGCTCGTGCGCAGCCGCCATGACCTCTAGGCTTCCGGTTGCGATCCGCGCCACGAGCGCGAGCGGGAGGACGCCTCCGTACCGATCCGCGAGCTGGTCCGCGCTCTCGCCGTCCAGCAGCTCCATGACCAGGTAAGGCGCGCCGCGTGGTGTCCGCCCATCGTCGAGGATGCGTACCGCACCGGGGTGCTCGACCTGGTTCGACGCTCGACCTTCGGCCAAGAACCGCGCGACGTTCTCGGGCTCACGCGCGTGCTCCGGGTGAAGGACCTTGATGGCTACGCGCGCTTCGGTCCGGCGGTGGGTGGCCACGTACACGGTGCCCATCCCGCCGGTGCCGATTTCTTTCCCGATGATCCACTTATCGTCGAGGCATGTGCCGCAAGCGAGCGGCTCTCGGGAGCTCACCACGCCGCAAGTTAGCCGCCCCGAGGGTAACGCCCGGTAACATCGGCCGTCGTAGACGGCCCCAAGC
>CALKVR010000722.1 GCA_938004815.1 uncultured Polyangiaceae bacterium
AGCGTGAGCGAGCCGATCGTGGCGCTCACCGCGAGCGCGAGCGCGAGCGCAGTCCGAAACGCGGCCCGCCGCGCGAGCTTGTGCGCGAGCATCGGATCACCCTTCACGATGAGCTGAACGCCGCCCGTCGATCGGTAAGCGACGCCCGGCGACCGGTAGTGCTCGAGCTCTTGCTCGCCGATCCCGAGATCGACCCGCGGCACGGCGCCGTTCTCGAGCGCGTCGGCCTCGCGCGGGCGAAGCTCGGAGGCGGTCGCCCAGACCGAGCCTGCGAAGCGCATGGCCGCGATCTCCTGGAAGAGCGTGATCACCAGGCTGGCGGTGGCCGCGACCCCCAGGGCCAGCGAGGCGGGCGATACCGCTGCCGCCCCCGGGCGGGCGATGTGCGGGTTGCCGAGCCCCGCGACGACCGCGCCGATCGCGATTGCAGCGGCGGGCAGCGTCCACGCGCCACGTCGCTCGATCTCGTGGATGACGGAGCCGGGCCTCGCGCGGTCGGCGCGGCGAACGGCCCACATCGTGAGCGCGACCCCGGGGATCGCGACGACGGCGCCGAGCGCGCCCGTCTGCGGACCCTCACCGGATGCGATCGCGTGGTAGCTCAGCTGGGCGAAGCCCAGGCTCGCGAACGTCCCGAGCAGCGTCCCGAGCAGGGGGAAGACGACGAGCAGCACCAACACCGTGGCCAGCTTCGACCGAACGACGCTCTCGGCCTGCAGGATGGCGCCGAGCAGCGCGCCCGCCGCGAACCCACCCCCCACCGCCATCGCCCGCACGATCTCGTCACCGGCGTGCGTACCGAGTCGCTGGAAGTCGCACACGAGCCAGGCCGCGACCCCGCATGATGTGGCGAGGACGGCCGGGAGGGAAGGTCCAACCCGCATGGAGGGGTGAGACACTCGAACGGCCCGCGAGTTTCGGGGCGCGCGTCGAAACCGTGGCGGGCTCAGGACCCGGTCAGGTACTGGGCGAGCGCGTCGGGGTCGTTGGCGGCGTGGCGCGCGGCCTCGTGCGACAAGGCGCGGCCGCGGACGAGATCGGCGAGGCAACGTTCGAGCGGGATCATCCCTGCGCTCCTGCCGGCCTGCATCGCGCTGCGGAGGGTGCCGGTCTTGCCGTCGCGGATGGCGCTCGCCACCGCGGGGGTCCCGCGAAGGACCTCGGCCGCGAGGACACGCCCGCCGCCCTCGCGGGGCAGGAGGCGCTGCGCGATGACGGCGCGGAGAGCGTCGGCGAGCTGAATCCGGATCTGCATCTGCCGCTGCGGCGGCATGGCGTCGACGATGCGGTCCACCGCCGTCGCCGCGGAGCGCGCGTGGAGCGTCGCGAACACGAGGTGGCCCGTCTCGGCGGCGGTGAGCGTGAGCGCGATGCTCTCCGGGTCGCGCATCTCGCCGACGAGGATGACGTCCGGATCCTCACGCAGCGCGTCGCGGAGACCGGTCTGGAAATCGGCGACGTCGCGGCCGATCTGCCTTTGGCGGACGAGGCTGCCAGGCCCGGGCTCGAAGACGTACTCGATCGGATCTTCGAGCGACACTAGCACGATCGATCGCCGTCGCAGCGCTGCGTTCGCGAGCGCGGCGAGCGTCGTGCTCTTGCCGGCGCCCGTGACGCCCGTCGCGAGCACGAGGCCGTTCGGGAGCGACGCGAGATCGTCGATCGGGATGGGGAAGCCCAGCTCGGAGAGGCTCCGGGGCGCGCGGGGGAGGAACCGCAGCGCGGCGGCGAGGCCGGTCGACGTGCGAAAGACGTTCACGCGCGCGCGCCCGTGGCCCGGCACCTCGATCCCGAGATCGCACGACGCGCCGGCGGCGAGCCGATCGCGCGCGGCCTGGTCGAGCAGGTATGCGACGAGCGCATCCACGTGGACCGGCTCGTTCGCGCCAGCGATGGGCTGGAGCCGGCCGTCGATGCGAACGGTCGGGGGCTCGCCGTCGGCGAGGTGCAGATCGCTGGCACCGAGGCGCGTCGCCTCGGCGGTGAGCCGGGCCAGAGCATCCGGCGAAGTCGCAGCGGCAGGCTGTGCGGCTGCAGCGGGGGTCGCGCTCGAGGGCGAGGCGGGATGATGGACCGTCGGGGCCGCGGGCGGGGCGTTCGGGGCAGCCGGCGCGGGCGCCGGAGCCGCGGGCTTCTGTCCGCGCCGGACGACCGCGTCGAAGGCGAGCGGCCCACCGGGGCGTCGCGTCACCACGACGCTCCACGGGCCGAGCTTGTCGGCCTCGTGAACGACCTCGATGCGGCCGAGCTTCTCGAGCAGACCGCGGCGGTGATCGTCGAGGATCTCGCCGAAGAGCTCGAGCAGCGTGGCCGTCGTCGTCGGGGGAATCGTCAGCTTCTTGGGGGCGGCGCCGCTGAACATCGACGGGTTCTTGTCGGACCCGAGGCGGAGCTCATCGGCCCCCTGCGCGTCGACGATCCGGAGCAAACTGTCGAGTTGGGCCACGGTCGATGAGGGTAGCCGAAGAAGCGGCCCAGCTATTCCCGCTCAGGGGGGAGGCGCTGGCGGCGGCAGCGCGGCGAAGATCTGGTCGGGCAGGGGCCGGTCTTTGTAGGTCTCGAGCATGAGGCGCTCGGTGATCTGCCCGGACTTGTCGACCACGAAGAGCGCGGGCCACGCGATCTCGTTCTCGGCGTCATCGACCCCCCACGCCTGCACCACCTTGCGCTCGGGGTCGCTCAGGATGGGATACGCGAGGCTCAAGCTGTCGGAGAGCTTCTTCGACTGCGGGACGGAGTCGACCGACACCGCCACGAGCTTGGCGCCGCGCTTCTCGATCTCGGCCAGGTTCTCTTGCAGCTGCCCGAGCTGCTTGCGGCAGTAGGGTCACCACGCGCCGCGATAGAACACAACGACGACCCGTTCGTGCTTTTTCAACGACTCACCGAGGTCGAACGTCGCGCCGTCGGCCGACGGGAGCACGAGCGCGGGCGCGCTGGTGCCTTTGGCCGCAGCCTTCTCCGTGATGGCGGGGGGCGGCGAGTCTCGGCGCGCGGCCGAGGGGAGCGGGCCCCAGCTGGACGCCGGCTTCGGGCTCGCCGACGCGCTCGCTGCCGTCGCTACGGACGATGCCGACGCGACGACGGAGGTGTCGCCGCCGGGGCCGCACCCGAGGGCGAGGGCCGCCGCTGCGACCCAGCCACCCCAGGTCAGTCTCCGCGACGACCGAGCTCGCGACACGCTCGAGGACACCACGGTGACGCTAGCAAGCGAAGCGCCCGGAGGCGAGGCCTCCCTCGGTGGAGCCGACGCTGCGATCGCGTGCTACATCCGCCCGTCCATGCACGCGGTCGTCCTCAAGGGGGCACGGACCCACAACCTGAAGGGTGTCGATCTCGAGCTCGGCCCGGGCGAGCTCGTGTGCGTGACCGGCGTGAGCGGCGCGGGAAAGTCGTCGCTGGCGATCGATACGCTCTACGCCGAGGGCCAACGCCGCTTCGTCGAGAGCTTCTCGCCGTACGCGCGCCAGTTCCTCGAGCGCCTCGATCGTCCGCC
>CALKVR010000723.1 GCA_938004815.1 uncultured Polyangiaceae bacterium
TCATCGACGAGTCGCACCAGACCATCCCCCAGATCGGGGCGATGTACCGCGGTGATCGCGCCCGCAAAGAGACGCTCGTCGAGCACGGCTTCCGCCTCCCCAGCGCGCTCGACAACCGGCCGCTGAAGTTCGAGGAGTTCGAGAAGTTCTGCAAGCGCGTGCTGCTGGTGTCGGCGACCCCGGGCGAGTGGGAGCTCGAGAAGTCGGGGGGCGTCGTCGTCGAGCAGATCATCCGCCCCACCGGCCTGGTCGATCCCGACATCACGGTGCGCCCCGTCGCAGGCCAGGTCGACGACTTGCTCTCCCGCATTCGCGAGCGCACGGCGCAGGGCGACCGCGTGCTCGTGACGACCCTGACCAAGCGCATGGCCGAGGACTTGACCGAGTACTACACCGAGCTCGGCGTGCGCGTGCGCTACCTCCACAGCGACATCGACACGCTCGAACGCGTGGAGATCCTCCGCGACCTGCGCCGGGGCGAGTTCGACGTGCTCATCGGCATCAACCTCTTGCGTGAGGGGCTCGATCTGCCGGAGGTGTCGCTCGTCGCGATCCTCGACGCCGACAAGGAGGGCTTCCTTCGCAGCCCACGTTCGCTCATCCAGACCATCGGTCGCGCGGCCCGTAACCTGCGCGGCCAGGTCGTGATGTACGCCGACAAGATCACGCCGGCGATGAAGAACGCCATCGAGGAGACCGATCGTCGGCGCGCGCTGCAGACGCAATACAACGTCGACAACGGCATCACGCCCGCGTCGGTGACGAAGGCGATCCTCGATCTGTCTCCCACGTCGGGCACGCGCGACTACCTCACGGTGTCGAAGGCCAAGGTCGACGGCGGCGACGTGCGGCCCGACGACACCTTGAGCGCGCTCGACATGGTCGAGGCCCTGCGCCAAGAGATGTTCGCCGCGGCCGAGGCGCTCGACTTCGAGCGCGCCGCCAAGCTCCGCGACCAGCTCAAGAAGCTGCGCGGTGAGCTTGGAGAGACAGCTCCGTCATCTTCCACCGTGCCGAAGAAGGCGACCAAGAACGGCGGTCGCGCATCCGGCGGTCGATCGCAGGGCCAAAAGCGTGGCGCCAAGCCCGCCATGCGCCGCCGCTGACCGCCTTTTTCTGCGCGGTTTGTCCACAGATCACCTGTGGGCTCGGATGTGGACGTGCGCGCGCATCTCGGACCGTGTTCCCATTTCGCCCCACATTCCGCACGCTTGGGCAACCCGGCTCTGTGGAGAAATTGGGGACGGTGTTGTGGGAAAGCATGTGGAGAAAAAATCTTAAAAATCGCGCACTTAGGCCTTGCAAAGTCGGGCCCGGGGGAGCATATTGGTCCTCGGTTGTTCGCATCACGTCACGCAGCACCGAGCGCTGCGATTCGCCACGCGATAGCCGAAGCGAATCGAGCCCCGGATCCTGAGCCAACCGCGTCGTTTCGGAGCCAGGGTCTGTCGGGTACCAAAGGCGCCTCTCGCTCCCACGCCACTGCCGTCAGGCATGGCTACGGGGAGGGCCCGCTCGCCAGAGCGGGGGGCTGCTGACAGCACCTCGGGCTCGCCGGGTGGTGCCGATCCTTCGCGGGGCGGCACGACTGGGTGGGTCCTCGTGGCCGGAGACGACTTCATCGCAAGGTGAAGCAGCCTCCCTCTCGCGACGCGAAAGCAGCGAGAGAAGCGCGCAAGCGCTGGCCCGGCCCCGGCGAAACAGCTGGCGCGCAGGCCCTCGGTATCTCCGTACCGCAGGCCACGCAGGGGCGACCACGAGGTGTTCGGCGCACGCATCCGGGCCTCTCGCTCGCAGACGCGAGCAAAACGGAAAGAGGCTTCGAACCACGGATCGGCGCCGGTCGGCGAATGGGGCGTAAAACCCCCTGAGCCGCTCGCAAGCAAACGGGCTCGCATCGCACCTGGCCGAGGGCGGTGTGGACCCAGCGAGGGTCGAGCGTGAAGCAAGGTGGTGCTCGCGTGTGATCACGAAGACAGATGCGACAGAGCGGTGACTCGTCTCTCCGAGACGGCACCGTGCGGCAAAGCGACCCTCGGTCTCGAAAGAGAAGGGCGAGCCCAAACCGCAGTCGAAGCGAAAGCCGAGATCTCTCGCTCGCAGAAGGTGAGGTGACGGCGTCCGGGGCGCGTGGAAACGCTCCGACCAACCGTTACGGTGTTCGCGGTTCGTCCGGCAAGGCGAGCGGCGGGCATCCGATGCTCGAGCCGGCCAGGGTCTCGCAAACCCGAAGGTCCGGAGCGAGCGCTCGCCAAGAGGCCGTGCCGAGGCGCCTCCCCACGGGGAGGAAAGTGCAATTCGCCTCCACGCGCCCTCGGGGTAAAGGTGTTCCAACGCCGAGCCCCGCCCGGCGTCGCGCGATGAGCGCGGCAAGCAAACCGGGTGCTTCGAATCACACCGCGGGTACACGCAAAGTTCTCATCGTCTGCAGATCTCGTCATCGAAGTGTCGGGCGTTCCCACGCGAAGAAAAGGGGACGCTAGGTGCTCCCGGTGCTCACCACGTGCGACGTACGGGTGGGTGCGCAGAGAGCTCCGAAGTCGGCACCTTGGAGAGGGCGATCACCCCCAAACCAGAGGGATGATCACCTTCTTCGACCGCTCGGTTTCGAGCGGCTCGAGCGAGATCAGGCACGCGGGTCCTGCGAAACGTCGCTCCTAAACCGGGCGGCGCCGAGCAGGGCCCACCGAGCGCGGTGACCTCCGGGTCCACCGGGCCTCGTCGGAAGAACGAGGTTCGGAAGCCGAGCAAGGCCAAGCGTGTCAGAGGTGTTCGGCATCACGCAGGCTCTCCCAGCCGATCAGGCGCGGAGCAGTCGCGAGCCGCTGGCGGACCGTACCGACGGGCCCACCATGCTCCGTGTGTGTCGGACTCACCGAAGTCACCCGAGCGAATAGCGACGGTGTCGCTCCCGAGTGAAGCGCGCGCGAACGCGCCTCTCGAGAGTCGAAGACGAAGAGGCTGCGTCGATGTCTCGGGTCACGCCTGGCCAGGCGCCCGAGTGCAGGGCTCGCATGATCGAATAGGTCATGGAACGGACTCGCCGGGTCCAAACGAGCCAAGTGAGCACCCCGCGCGGGGCCGACCTTCCGAGGTCGAGCCCCGCGTCGTCATTTTGTCCCCCGCGAAAGCCGGGGGGCAGCGTCAGGGCGAGTACAACCACATGGGGCCGCGGCAGGTGTCACTGTCGGGCTGGCACGCGTTCACCTGGCCGTTGGCGACGTACGCGTCGAAGAGCGCCTTCTGGAGCGCCGCGTCGTTGTTGCACACGTGGTAGTCGGCGAGGATCTCTTGCGTCTGGGCGAGCAAGGTGGTCAGCGCCTCGTCGAGACCCTCTTCGAACGACGCGCCACCGGCCCAGGTGCAGGTCGGGAAAATCTCGAGCGCCGCGGCGACCTCTCCCATCGAGAGCAGCATGAGCAGCTCGTCGGTCGTGGCTGCGGAGCACGTGAGGTTCGCGTCGATGTATGCCGCGACCGTGTCCATCAGCGCTTCGGCCGTCGCCTCTTGGAGCGAGTCGAGCGACAAGAACTCGGTCACGCCGTCGCAGCGGCACGCCGCGTACGCCGACTGCAACGCTTCGAGCTCGCTCTTCTGCCCGCTCGCGGAGAAGCTCGCCACTTCGACCAGGAACACGTCACCGTTCGCGTCCACTGCACCGGGCTCCGTCCCGTGGTTTGCGTCGAACGCGGTGACCAACGACTCGCCTGGACAATCCAGCTCGAGCACCGTCGTCGTGTGCGGGGGCCACAGCTCGGACGTGCGCCCCGCCGTCTCGCGATAGGCGTCTTTCTGCAGGACGCGGAACGTGGCCGTGCACGTCGGATCGCCCGCGGTCGCGCTCGAGCTCTTGTCGCCGCTCGAGGTCGAGCCGGCCTGACCACCGCTGCCGGCGTCGGAGTCACCGCAAGCGGTCGAGGCGAGAAGCCACACCCCGAGGAGCGCGTACCTGCATCGTGGAGTCGCCAGCATCGTGGCGATCGAATCTACCCCAGGCTACGAACAAAAAAAAAAGCGCCTGCTCGACGGCGGGGGGGGGAACCGTCACAGGCGCTCGCGAAGGAGTATTACACGTCGCGTGCCAAGCCACGGCACGCGTCCCCGCCGCGGTTTTTGGGTGTGCGCTCGCCCGAGCTTGCAAGGGTGAAATTGCAGTGCGTGCAGAGGTGAAAACGCGCGCGCCGGCCCCGATACAGGGCAGGTTTGCGGTGCCGCCGCGGCCCAGGCTACGATCCCAGACGTGAAGCTCGGGCCCGAGCTCGCCGGTCGTTACCAGCGCATCGCGCTCTTGTCGCGCGGTGGTATGGCCGATGTCCTTCAGGCGGACGACGCTGCGGGGAACCCGGTGGCGATCAAGGTCCTGCGTGAGGGGTTCGCCGACGATCCCGAGATGGTCGCGCGGTTCAAGCGCGAGGCCCGCGCGGCCTCGCAGCTGAAGAGCAAGCACGCCGTTCGAATCCTGGACTTCGGCACGACCGGGAACGATCGGCCGTACATGGTGATGGAGCGGCTCTTCGGTCACGACCTCGCCGCGGAGATCGCTCAGCGCGCGCGTCTGCCGCTCGAGGAGGCGGCCAGCCTCCTCGCGCAGGCATGCCACGCCGTCATCGAGGCGCACGCCGCCGGCGTCGTGCACCGCGATCTCAAGCCGCGAAACCTGTTCTTGTCCCAAGAGGGCTCGCGTCAGGTGCTGAAGGTGCTCGACTTCGGTATCGCGAAACACGAAAAACGCGCCAGCGACGACCCCGTCACGCTGACGCAGGCGCTCTTCGGCTCACCGCTCTACATGGCGCCCGAGACGTTCCGCTCGGCCAAGAACGCGGACGCGCGGAGCGACGTGTGGTCGCTCGGCATCATCTTCTACGAGATGCTGACCGGTGTGGTGCCGTTCACCCGCGACAACGCGCTTGCGGTCGGCCTGGCCGTGACCAAGGACGCGCACATCCCGGTGACGCAGCGCGTGCCCGAGCTGCCGCGGTCGTGCGACATCGTCATCGCTCGCGCGCTGAAAAAGGCGCCCGACGAGCGCTACCAGTCGGTTCGGGAGCTCCTGGCGGCGATCGAGGTCTACCTCCCCACCGGTCGCAACGACACGATGGCGATCCCGATGGTGCAGGGGCCCATCCCCGACGACGACCCGCGCACCATCCGCAACGCGGGTCACGTCACCGAGTTCCACATGGTGGCGCCGCCGCGGGAATCGATCCCCGACGAGAGCGACGCCCCCACGCGTCTCAAGACCGACGACGACCCCGCCACCGTCGCGCGCATGCCGCTCTCGGGCGAGACGAGCCGCGCCGAGAGGCCGGTTGCGATCTCCAGGCTGCCCGGCGAGCCGTCCCCGTCCCCGAAGCAGCGCGCCGTCCCGAGGGTGTGGCTGGCCGTCCCCGGGGTCGCGCTCGTGTTCGGGCTCGGCGGTTGGCTCCTCGGCCGGCCCGACGCGGCGCCCCCGGCCGATCGCACCGGCCCGGCGCCAGCGACGGAGACCGACGGCGCGGCGTCGGCCTCCCCGCCCGCGGCCGAGCCGACACCGCCGCCGCCCGCGGCTTCAGCCGCACCGAACGCGACCGCCGCCGAGGAG
>CALKVR010000724.1 GCA_938004815.1 uncultured Polyangiaceae bacterium
CGCCTCGGCCCCGCCCCCTACCTCACCGACGCCGAGCTCGAGCGCGGCGGGCGTGCGGTCGCGAATCGAGCCCGTCAGAGACGGTGAACGCGCGGCGCTTCGGGGTAGAGCGGCATCAGGCCCACCTCGGCGACGTGGGCCGCGCTCTCTGCCCGCACCGACAGGTCCCACGACAGGTAGAGCTTGTCGCCGTCGTGGCAACCGAAGCTGGTCGAGACGCAGAGCAGCGGCTCGCGATCGATCGCGTAGCCACGGTGGGCGACGTCGTGGCCGTAGATCGCGACGACGAGGCGATCGTCGAGCGCGCGAAGGAACGAGCGGGCACGGTCCGCCGACGTCGTGCGCGCCCACAGGAGGGCGATGATCACGGCGCGCCCGTCGAGATCGTTGGGATCGGTCTCGTCGGAGGCGAGGGGCAGCCGCTCGAGCTCCTCGGCGGAATGGATGGGGGCGTGGGGCGCGGCGTGCATCATCGCGATGCCGGCTTGCGGCGCGATCGCGACGAACGGCCAGGACTCGAGCCACGAGCGGAGGCCGTCGGTGCCCTCGGGGCCCAACAGATCCTCGAGCCGCTCGGCCTCGTTGGGAAAAAACTTCGAGACCACCGGGCCACCCACGTGGGCGTGCTCGTGGTTTCCGATCAAGAAGTGGACGCGACCCGGGTGCCGGTCGGCGAGCGCACGCGCGCGCGCGATGAGGCCGGGGGAGTCGCCGTGGTAGTACGTGCCCAGGTGCTCGGGCCATTCGGCTTGTGCGAGCTCGGGCCCGTGGACGAGGTCGCCCGTCACCACGAGGGTCGCGCCGCCGGGCTTGCGAGCGGCGTCCTCGTAGATGCGCTCGAGCGCCTGGAAGTCGCGGACGTTGCCCTGCAGATCGGTCGCCATGATGAGGCGCCCCTGGCTCGGCAACGTCACGACCCTCGGCACAATCTCCTAGCGTAGCAAGCCAGCCCAGGGCGTGGGGCCCTCGCGAAGCGTCGTGCTATAGCCGGCCCATGGCCCTCGCCACTCGCCTTCGTCCTCGGGGGCAACCGCGTACCCGGCTGCCCAAAGGGCCGGCCCCCTGGGCGCACCGCTTCGGCCGAGCGCTGGCGCTGGGCGGCCTGTGGGTAGGCGGCTGCGGAGGTGGGGAAGACGCGGCAGCTCCCAGCGCGAGCGCGTCGACGCGTGAGACGCCGCTGAAGGTCGCCCCCGTCGTCACGCGCCGGGCCGAGGCCGACCCGAACCCGCTGAAGCTGCCGGCTCGACGGCTCGAGCTCGAGCCTGGGGACCGCGTCTTCACCGTGCCCGAGCCGATGCTCCGCGGGGCGCAGATGGGCTCGTCGTTCGCGTTCCGGGCCGCGACCGTGACGGGTCGCGACGGCGAGGACTTCTTGATCGACGGCCGCGACGGGCCGGTTTACCGCGTGCACCCGGCCTATGTGATTCCGCTCGCGGGCGTGAGCCGGCCCAAGCTCGAGAGCCCGGTCCTGGCCGAGTGGGGCGGCGCGATGCGTCACGGCGTCGTGCGGAAGTACGTCAAGGACAAGATCGTGGTTCGGTTCCTCGACACCGCCGACAGCAGCGATCGCCCGCTCGCGCCCGAGCAGCTGGCGCTCCAAAAAGACGGCTTTCACCCCGGCAACTACGCGGTGGTGAAGACGGCTGGCGCAAAGGTGCCCGCCGGCACCGCGGCGGGGGTCGCTTACAACCATGTCATGCTCGTCTCGCCGGTGGGCGAGGGCGAGTGGCTCGCGGTCGGGATGCTCGGGGCCACGTCACGCGTCGCAGAGAAAGACATGCTCGTTGTCCCGCTGACGTTCACGCCCAAAGAGGGCGCGACGGTCTGGGCAGAGCATCTCGGCCTGATGCGCGAGGCTCGGGTGACCGAGGTCGACCGACCGGGGCTCGTCACGGTGCGCTTCGCCCGCGTCGGCCGGCCCGTCACGGTCGGCTGGGGCCAGCTGATGCCGCCGGCCAAGCTCGGATCTTGAGCGCTCGGCTCTCGCCGGTCTCGGTGGTCGACGAGACGTGACCGTTCGGTCGCGATCGCGAATCGATGGATGACCGAAGAGTCACCAAGCCACGCGCGCGCGACGCGATCTTGGTGCGGCGCGACAGCTCTGCTACCCGAATCGACGTCGCCATGATCGGGAAGTACTACCGCGCAGCGAAACAGTGGGGGCCGTTCGCAGCGCGCACGGCGTTCTACGGGACGATCAGCGTGACCCTCGGGCCGCTCACGAGAGAGCACGGCGCGAGCCTCTGGGCGATGCGGCGCTGGTGCCGCGCGAGCACGAAGGGCCTCTCGATCGCGGTCGAGGCCGACGGGCTCGAGAACGTGCCCGCGAGCGGTCCGTTCGTCTACGTGACGAACCACCAGAGCATCGTCGACATCATCGTCCTGGGTAGCGTCCTGCCCGGTGACTACAAGTGGGCCGCCAAGCGGTCGCTCTTCAAGATCCCGTTCCTCGGCTGGCACCTCGGCCTCGCCGGCCACGTCCCCGTCGATCGCGGCGGCGGCGCTCGAACCGCGGCGCAGGTGATCAAGTCGTTCGAGGGCGTGCTCTCGAGCGGCAAGCCCCTCCTCATCTTTCCCGAGGGCACCCGCAGCGAGACGGGTGTGCTCAAAGAGTTCAAGGCGGGCGGCTTCTACGCGGCCGTTCGAGCCGGCGTCCCGGTCGTCCCGGTCGCGCTCGACGGCACCTACGATCTGATGATGAAGGGCGCCCTCGACACGGGAGAGGGGAACGTCCGCCACGTCAAGGTTCGGGTCGGTGCCCCCATCAGCCCCCTGTCGTCCGGTAAGGAAGCAAAGCGAGTGGCGGATCTTCGAGACCGCGCGCAGGTCGCGGTGGGCGATCTGCTCCGTTCGATCGGCGGCCGGGTCGAGCCTTTCGGCGCCCCCGGCGGCGAGGCTCGAGTCCCGCTCGAGCCTTCTGCCGAGGCCGCCGAGTAGGCGGTCCATCGCTCCCGGCGCGCTGTTCTCGGATCACGCACTCGCGGTCGAGATCAGCGCGATAGCTCGGGCGGCAGCGTGCCGGCCGGCCGCTTTTGCAGGAGCGCGCGGAGCTCGGCAGGACGGCGGAAGCCGATCTTGCGAGCGACCGTGCCCTCGGCCAAGCCGACCGCCAGCATCGCGCGGGCGGTGTCGGCGCGCACCTCGTCGTAATAGACGTGGGGCGAGCGGTCGAACGCGAGCCGGAACTGGCGCGCGAAGTGGAACTCGCTCATGTCGAGGTCGAGCGCGACCTCGTACGTTCGGATGCGCTGGCCGGCTCGGGCTGCATCGTGGATGCGCGAGCGGGCGATCACGAGGCGCTGCATCGTGCCCGGCAGGATGCTCGCCTTCGTGGTCGGCTCGCTGCTGTCGACCGCCGCGGGCGGCGGGACAGAGTCGAGCTCGGCCGGGTAGGGCACGCTGCTCAGGGCGTTGGTGTGGCTCTCGGGCGCGGGGGGAATCTGGAGCGCGGACTGCAAGGCAAAGCTCGACACGGTGACTCTCCTCGTTCTGCCCGTACGGTGTTCGACCCGTGCGGACGCATTCCCCCTGTGCAACTCACAGGCCGACGCCTGCGGACATCAGGGGGGGAGAATTTCTCAATGAATTCGAAGGAGGCTGTTCCGGCAGTGTGAAGGACCGTTCACGAACAGTGACCGCCGGATCACGCGTACTGGCGCGGGCAGCCCTTCGTCATTCGGCGGACCCCCTCGAACCGCGCGGTGTACGGCGTCGTGATCCGCCGGTCACCGTGCCTGCGGTGCACTCGTTGACCCTTCCTCATACCCGGGTATGCTTCGAGTATGCGTCGGATCACGATCAGCCTCGACGATGAGTTGGTGCTTCTGGCCGAGGCCGAGGTTCGCGCTGGGCGCGCGGCTTCGGTGAGCGCCTGGGTTGCCGCCGCCATCCGCGCGAAGGCTCACGCGCGGGCCGATCTCGTGGCGGAGCTCGAAGCGCTCGAAAGGCATGAGCCGGCGTCGCCCGAAGCCATCGCGTCGCTCGCGCGTTCGCTGGGCCTGCCCAAGGCGACGGTGGCCAAGTCACTCAAGGGCGGGCGCAAAGGGCCGGTGGGCGGGCGAGCCGCTTGATCCACGCAGTGCTCGATGCGGGGGCGCTCATCGCTCTCGACCGGGGCGTCGCCTTGGTTCGCCGCTACGTGCTCCTCGCGGACCAGGGCCACGTGGCGTTGTGGACGAGCTCGGCCGTCGTTGCCCAGGCCTGGCGGGGCGGCGGTCGGCAGGCCCGGCTCTCGCGGCTTCTCGCCAGCGATCTCGTTACCGAGGTTCCGCTAGATCCCGACGCGGGGCGACGAGTCGGCGTGCTTTCGGCGGTAGTCGGTCGGAGTGATGTCGTCGATGGCCACGTGGCAATCATCGCCCTGGACCGCGACGCGGTCGTCCTGACGACCGATCCGGACGACATCGCGCGCTGGGGCGTCCCCGAG
>CALKVR010000725.1 GCA_938004815.1 uncultured Polyangiaceae bacterium
GCGATCCTCGGTCGGGTGGGCGGCGATCGCGCCCATCGTCGCCGGCAGCTCGACCCGCAACGAGCCCGAGCGACCGTCGCTCGTCTTTGCTCCGAGCTCGACGACGGCCGGGGGCGCGATCACGACCAGATCGACGAGCGCCATGCCGGCCGCGATGTCGGTCTCGAGCTCCGCCGGCTCGACGCTCGATGCCTTGATCGTCAGCTTCGCCGCGTCGATGGGCCCCGACGCGTCGGCGACGGATACGACCAGCGTGCCCGGCAGCGACGGGACGAAGGTGCCGGCGGCAGCGGCCGCGGTCAGGGTCAGCTCGCCCGCCGCGACGCCGGCGATCGATCCGTCGGCGATCGCGGGCGCGCCCTTCGCTCCCGAGGCGAGGGCGCCCTCGGCGAGCAGCTCGCCTCTGCCCCGGACCGTCACGATCGCGCCGGGGGCGAGGGGCGGATCGAGGGTGATCTCGACCACCCCATGGGGGCCGGTGCGCCCCGTCCAGATGGGCCGCTTGGCCCCGTCGACGAAGAGGCTCACGTCGCCCGCGTCGATGAGCCTCGGGATGGGGGCGCCGCGTTCGATCGTCTCGAGCCGGAGCGACCGCGTCCCGGCCGTGTCCTGGCCAGCGGCGAGCAAGCGCGCGCCGACCACGGGGCGCTCCTGGGCCGGGCCCAACATCATCACGACGACCAGCGTGGTCGCTGCCGCCGGCAGCAGGATGAGCAAGCGGCTCCTGTCCACGGGCGAATTGTAGCGAGACTTTGCGTCGGGACCGGCCTTTCGGTAAGCCGGTCCCGTGGCCCCCAAGCCGAAGACCAAGACGAAGAAGGCCCAGAGCTCCCAGGCGTCCAAGCCCGCAGGCGAGCCGGTTTGGCTCCGCCAGCGGACAGACAAGCGCACCGAGCGGCGTTTCGTGCCCAAGTCGCAGACTTTCGCCCTGCTCAGCTGGCTCCTGCTGCTCCTCGGGCCCGCCGCGATCGGCGCCGGCGTGTATGGGCAGCTGCTCCGCGCGGCGGGGCCGCACCCCTACGCGGTCTACCTCCTCATCGGCGGCGCGGTGGCGTTCGCGGCCGGCTTCGTCCTCTCGAACCGTGCGGTCGCGACGCTTCGGGTCGGCGACGCCGGGCTCGGGATCGAGCGCGGCGATGCCATCGAGCGCCTCCCCTGGTTCGAGGTCGACTCGGTCCGCCACAGCTCGGGGGTCGTCGTGTTCTCGGGCGCTGGCAAGGTCGTCTCGATGAACCTCGCCGAGCACCCCGACGCTGCGGCGTTCGCCGTCTCCGAGGGCAAGGCGCGCATCCCGGGTCGGATGGGCGATGCCCCCGACGATCTCCCCGCACCCGCTCCCGACGCGAGCGAAGCGGTCGCGCTCGAGCCGCCGCAGCTCGCCGGCCTGCGCTGCGCCGCTTCCAACCGCCTCATCTCGTTCGAGGCCGACGCCCGCCTCTGTGGCAAGTGCGGTCAGGCCTACCACAAGGACGAGGTGCCCGGCCGGTGCACGAGCTGCGACTCGCGCCTCGTGTGAGCGCGGGCGCGCGCTTGCAGCCGCCGGGGCCCAATGCGGCTCAGGAGCGAGGCGCCTTACTTCAGCCCGAAGCGCGTCGGGTCCTGGCGCAACAGCTCGAGGTAAAACTCGGCCTCTTGGCCCGCGGGGAGCTCGCCGGCCTCGATCGACGTCTCGAGCTTGCGCTTCACGTCGCCGATGAGGCGCGAGGGGGGCAGCGCGAACGCGCGCATGATCTCGTCGCCGATGCCGCTCGGTAGGGGCGGCACCTTGGCGTCTTCGGTCGCGAGCTTGCGCACACGGTCGGCGAGCTCGCTGATCTGCCGCAGACCCTTTTTCTTTTTCTCGGGGCGCTTGGTGGTGATGTCGGCGCGCGACAGGCACAGCACGTCGTCGAGGAGCGGGCCCATCTCGCGCGTGAAGCGGCGGACGGCGCTGTCGGTCCACGAGTGATCGTACTGGCTCGCGCGCAGGTGGTGCAGGATGAGAAAGCGCACCGACTCGCGCAGCGACTCTTCGCTCGAAAAGATGGGCATCCGGCGGTGCAGTTTGTCGAACATCCGAGCGCCCACCTCGGCGTGGCCGAAGAAGTGCACCTCGCCGTCGGGGCTGATGCTCCGCGTCTTCATCTTGCCGATGTCGTGGAGCAGGGCGGCCCAGCGGATCTCGAGGCGCGGGACCGCCTGACGCACGACCTGCTTGGTGTGCTTCCACACGTCTTTGTGGCGCCACTCGCCGTCGCCGAAGCCCACCATGGCCTCGACCTCGGGGAGGAGCGCGGCGAGCGCGCCCGCGTCGAGAAGCGCGTCGAGGCCGGCCTCGGCGTCCGACGCCATCATCACCCGATCCAGGAACCGGCGGGTATCGGCGAGCGACGCCGTCGACGCCGCTCGGAAGTCGAGCGCGTTCGCGCGCACGATGGGCCCCGCCGCGCCGCCCTCGGCGCGGACCGCCGCCCACTCGAGGGCCTCGAGCGCCCGACCGGGGTCAGCGACCTCGCTCACTTGATGCTCCACACGATCTCCTTCACCGGGCAGCGACGCCGAGCTCCCGAGGGAGCTGACGCTGGCCGCTCTCGTTCCGCGTTCGCAAAGTCCGCGTTGGTGTGGAAACCGACCCCTCGCTGACGCTCGCAAGTGAAGGGCGGGTTTCCACACCAACGCTCAGCCATACCTCCGCTCACGGTTACCGCTGCCCTCGGTACATCGTCTTGCGCGAAGGAACTTCGCGGACGGTGTACTAGTTCAGCTATTCGGCAAGGTGAACCAAAAGTCGAACCGACCCCCACTCAGCAGCCGACGCGCAGCAGCCGGTGGATGTGGCTCCGCTCCCAGGAGAGGGCGCGATCGTAGTCGCGAAAGAGGCGCTCGCGGAGCATGAACTGCCGGGGGTGGAGCACCCGGCGCGAGCCGCTCAGCTCGGCTGGGATCACGTGGTGCAGCATCTCGTGGTAGACGACGTACGACACGAAGTAGCGGGGCACCCACGGCCGATCGAGCACCGGGTGCACGCGGATGAGCCGCTCGGTCGCCGAGTAGCTGCCGAGCTTCAGCGTGCGGCGGGTCTCGCCGCGGCGGCGCCCCACGCGACCCCACGTGATGAGCGCGTCCACCGTCCCGCCGAAGTACTTGTCGTTGAGGCGGTTGAACAGGCCCAGCAGGTCGTGATGGCTGCCCTGCGAGTGGAGCGTGCGCAAGAACGGCCGCGCCGCCCGGATGCGGTGGCTGCTGTCGTGGATGTAGCGCCCGACCACGAGCGACGCCGTGCGGTCGCTACGCGCGCGCGCCCCCGAAGCGATGTAGCGGACGAGCGCGCGCTTCACCGGCGGAGGCGCGTCGAGGAACATGTGGTGCAGGCGCGCGCGCAGCACGCCCCCGCGCTCGGCGAACGAGATCATGCTGCGACAGTTGTCGGTGACGCTCAGGATGACCGGCTTGAGGGCCGCCTGGCTGAGGCGCCGCTCGAGCAGCTGGCGCGCCCCCTCGTGCACGAAGATGCGGGGCGCGCCGGCCGGGAACGGGATCTCGACCTGCACGTGGCGTGGGTCGGGGATGCGCACTGCGGCGGGCGCGATGCGCGGAGCGAGAGGTCGCACCGGGATGCGCGCGCGCGAGTCTCGACCGATGGGTCTCTGCGCGAAGGGAAAGACGATGAGGCCCGGCATCGGTCGTCCTTTTGGGGGTAGATTGAGGCCCCCCACCTGTCAAGCAACGGGCCGGAAGTGCTCAAAATGACACTGATTCCTGGCTCAGCAGGGAATCGTGACAGATGTTCAATACCGGGGGAGATCCTGGGGAAAACCGGCCCCTCGGGGAGCCCCGAGGAGGGTGCTCGCCCGTACGTGAGGACCGAACGAACCTGTCGTCCGGCCCGTGGTACTGGGCTGCCTCAGTT
>CALKVR010000726.1 GCA_938004815.1 uncultured Polyangiaceae bacterium
CACGCTCGGCGAGACCGCGGGAGCCGAGACCGCCGACACCGGCGAGGCCTGAACCGGCGACCGGGCCGGGCTCGGAGGGGGCGTCGAGATGCCGGGCTTCGCGATGCCGCGCGTGAAAGGGTCCATCGCGTCGCGCATCTCGGCCACGCTGGCGAACCGCGCTTTGGGGTCGGCCTCCATCGCGCGGTGGACCGCGTCGACGAGCCCTTGCGGAACGTGCGGCGCGAGGTCGGAGAGCTTGGCGACGTTGCCGCCCAGGTACTGCGCGGCGATCTGATGCGCCTCTTCGCCGCCGACCGGGCGCCGGCCGGCGAACATCTCGAAGAACATGACCCCGCACGAAAAGATGTCGGCGCGCGCGTCGACCTGGTCGGCCGAGAAGACCTGCTCGGGCGCCATGTACTCGGGCGTGCCCATGATCACACCGGGGCGGGTGAGGCCCTTGTAGAGCTCGCCGTTGATCTTCAGCTTCGCGATGCCGAAGTCGAGCAGCTTGACGATCGACTCGCCCCGCTTGCCCGCGACGATCATCACGTTGTCGGGCTTGAGGTCGCGGTGCACGATGCTCTCTTCATGGGCGGCTTCGAGCCCATCGAGGATCTGCATCGCGTACGAGACGGCGTCTTCGAACGAGAGCCGCTTGCCTGCGCGGTACAGCTCTTCGTAGAGCGCCTGGAGGCTCTTGCCGCTCAGGAACTCCATCACCATGAACGGCAGGCCGTCGGAGGTCTGCTCGACGTCGGTCACCTTGACGACGTGCGGGCTCTGGATCTTGGCCGAGACGCGCGCCTCTTGGAGGAAGCGCTGCACCAAACCGCCGCGTCGCGCCAGCTCGGGGTGCAAGAATTTCAGAGCGACCGAGCTGCCCAAAACTTCGTGCCGAGCCTCGAATACGCTGCCCATGCCACCGTCGCCGAGGAGGCGGACGAGCCGGTACTTGTTGTTGACGAGCTGTCCGACCTGAGGGCGCATGGTCTTGGAGGGGGCGCGAGTCGTGTGCCAGGCCGAATTTCCGGCCGGGGAAGACGCTTGGGGGGCAACTTCGAGTCTCACAGACCTATAGACGTCCGTGAGAGACAAAATCGGGTATCGACTTGGCAGAATCGTGCGCGGGCGAGCCCGGAAACGCAAGGGCGGGAACCCCGAGCAGTTTTTCAGACATCGAGGCGCCGCGCCACACCCGCTTGGGGCCCCTCGCGCAGGGTTTGGAGAGCAGGCGGGGTTGAAGCCCGCGCGCAGGGGTTTGAGAGCAAGCGGGGTTGGGGCCCGCGCGCAGGGGTTTGAGAGCAAGCGGGGTTGGGGCCCCGCGCGTAGGGGTTTGAGAGGAAACTAGTTCGGCACGTCCATGGCGCAGAACCCGTTGATGCAGCTCGCGTTCGGGTCGCAGCAGTCGGCTGCGGTGTCGCATGCGTCACCGAGCTGTGAGCATCCGCCCGAGTCCTCGGCGCACTTGAACGTCATGTCCTCGGGATCCTGAATGCAGTACCCGTCGCAGCACTCGTAGCCGGCCGAGCACTCCTCGCCGACTTGCTTGCACGGGCTCAGGGCCCACTCGCCGCGCATGTTCTGGTTGCCGAGCTCTTGCCCCGGAAGCCAGAACGCCGGGTGGCTCGGGTCGACGCCCGGCTGAGGGTTGGCGTCGATGGCGGTGACCCACAGCTGCTTGCGCCGCGTGTTCACGTTTGTGTCGGTTAGCGTGTTTCCGTACTGGCGCTCCGAGACGATGACGAGCCAGAAGTACCCACCGGCGGCGACCGGGTTGAACGTGGGCTCGTAGTTGGTCGAGTCTTGCTCGTCGGAGAGGACGCCCTTGCCGTTCGCCCTGTCGAGCTCGATGTGGTTCGCGCCGTCGGCGCTCGTGAGCCAGATCTCCGACGCGGCTCCGCGCGAGCGCGCCTGCGTCGCCCGCTCGAACGCGATCCACGCCGAGTCGGGGCTGAACGTGGGGAACGTGACGGTCGGGCGCGTCGCGTCGTTGGCCGCGATGAGCCCTGTGTTGGTGAAGCTCGGCGGGTTCGTGCTCACGTCGCTGATCCACAACGTCGACTGCGTGAAGTCGAGGCCGTTGCCGTCGGTGCGGACGCTGAACGAGACCTTGTTGCCGTCCTTGGACCACGCGGGGTGCCCGGGCGCGCCGCCGGGGCTGAGCTGCGCGAGGACGGCGTTGTTGTCCTTCGTGCTCAGCTTGAGCGCGCCGTCGGTGCCGAAGCTGCCGTTGATCCAATGGCCCCAGATGACGTGCGAGCCGTCGGGCGAGATCGCTTGGAACCCGGACGAGCTGTCGGTCGCGTAGATCGACGAGCCGTCGGCGGTGTTGAACGTGCCCCAGGGGCTGTACCCGCCGTGGAACGACGCCACGAGCGTGCTGCCGTCGGCCGAGACGCTGTGGCAGGCGACGCACGTGACGCCCGGTGGCTTCTGGATGAACGCTTCGGGAGCGGTCGCGCCGGGCTGCAGCCGCACGACGTTCCCCTGGTTCACCTCCCAGTAGTAGATAATGCCGGCCAGGTTTCCGGGGGCGATCTTCCACGTCTGCGTCACCGGCAGGTAGGCGACGCTGTTGTCGTAGCGTTGCACCTCGACCGCGACGTCCCCGTCGGTCGAGTCGCTCAGCTTGCGCCAGATGTCGTCGGGCAGCGACGTCGGGAACGCGTAGCGCGACGGAGGCGGGACGGTAGCCCAGCCCGTGTACGCGAACGTCGGCGACTCGACGTGCACGCGATAGATGTCCGAGACGCCGCCGCCGTCCCACTGCACGAGCGGGCCCAGGAGGCCGCGCGGGAACACCGTCTGATCGTACGGGTAGAGCAGGCTCATCGACGGATCGGCGGTCGTCGCCGCGTCGAACAGATCCTTGATGTCTTGCGGGATCATCTCGGGATCGTGCTCGTACGCGAGCTTGACCGTCACGGTCGCGTTGGCGGTCAGGTTGCCGAGGCTCGCCTGCAGGTTGCCGACGCCGCCCAGAAACCCCGTCGCGGTCACGTCGCCTTGGCCGGCCACGAGCGCGATGTCGGGTCGGTTGAACGACCACTGGGTCGTGGTCTCGGCCTTGGAGCCGTCCTGGTAAAGCGCGTACACCTTGAAGTCGGTCGCGGGCGGCACCACCGCGTTGTCGACGACGATCGTCGCCGCGGCCGGCTCGATCTCCAAGCCGACGACGGTGGCGTCCATGAAGCTGCCGGTGCTGCCGCCGCCTAGCCCGCCGGCCGAGCTCGTCGGGTTCGTCGACGCGGTCGACTGCGAGCCGCCCGTGCCGTCGGTGCCGCCGTCGCTGCACGCGAAGCCCAACGTGACCGCGGTCGCCGCCGCGGCGATGCCGAAGTAAGAGCGCCAATCGAACGCCATGCGTGCGCCTCCAAACGTGAGCGTATGCCCGGGGCCGGCTACAGCTGAAGAGGAAAGTTCCTGCTGGGCTGAAATATGGGAGAGCTTGTGGGACGGTCTTCCGTGGCCTACACAACCAGTCTCCATGCTCACGCCGCCGCTCGTCGATGCGATGATCACCCGCGCGCTCCAGGAGGACCTCGCCGGGGGTGACCTCACCTCCGAGGTCTGCGTCGAGGCGGACCGCCGCGCCACCGCCGTCGCCCTCGCAAAGACCTGGCTCGTCGTCTGCGGCGGTCCGGTGTTTCGCCGGGTGTTCGAGCTCGTCGACCCCGAAGTCGAATTCGAGGAGCACGCGCGCGAGGGCGAGATCGCCGACGACAAGAAGCCGATCTGGACGGTGGCCGGACGAGCGCGGAGCCTCCTCGCGGCCGAGCGCACGGCGCTCAACTTCGTGCAACGCATGAGCGGCACGGCGACGCTCGCGCGGCGCTGCGTCGACGCGATCCCGACGGGGTCTCGGACGCGCATCACCGACACGCGCAAGACCACGCCCGGGCTTCGCTTGCTCGAGCGCTACGCCGTTCGCGTCGGCGGCGCCCACAACCACCGCGATCAGCTCGGCAGCGCCGTCCTGATCAAGGACAACCACATCGTGGCGGCGGGCGGGATCACGACCGCGATCGAGCGCGCGCGGCTGCGGGCGCCGCACACGACGCGGGTCGAGGTCGAGGTCGCGAGCACGGCCGGCCTCGACGAGGCGCTCGCGGCGGGCGCCGACGTGATCATGCTCGACAACTTCGACGACGAGGCGACGCGCGCTGCCGTCGAGCGCGTCGCCGCCACCGGGCGCCGTCCGCTCGTCGAGGCGTCGGGCGGCATCACCCTCGACCGCATCCGCAGCCTCGCGACGATCGGCGTCGACGTCATCAGCGTCGGCGCGCTGACGCATTCGGCCCCGGCCGCGGACATCTCTCTCGAGCTCTCGCTCTCGTCGTGACCGACGCGCTCGACGAACGAGAGATCCGCGCGCAACTGGAGGCGCTCGTCGGCCGATCGTGGGCGCCGGCCATCGTCGTCGAGCCCCTGACCGGCTCGACGAACGACGACGTCAAGGCGCTCGCGCGGAGCGGCGCGGCGCCAGGCGCGCTGGTGGTCGCCGAGGCGCAGACGGCCGGCCGCGGCCGCTCGGGGGCGGCGTGGCATTCGCCGGCCGGCGAGAACCTCTATATCTCTCTCCTTTTACGGCCCGAGCTCGCGCCCGCCGCCATCGTCCCCTTCACCCTCGTCGTGGGCTCGGTCGTGCGCGACGTGGCGCAGCGCCGCCTCGCGGCGCCGGTCTCGATCAAGTGGCCCAACGACGTCCTCTGTCGCAAGAAAAAGCTCGCGGGCGTCCTCGTCGAGGGGCAGGTTCGCGGGGAGAGTCTCGGATCGATCGTGGTGGGCGTCGGCGTCAACGTGCACGCCCGAGCGTTTCCGCCGCCGCTCGATTCGATCGCCACGTCGCTCGCGATCGAGGGCGCAGAGCCGAGCGCGTTGTCGCGCAACGCGCTCGCGGCCGACCTGGTCGCGGGGGTCTATGGGGCGGCCGATCGATTCGTCGCCGAGGGCTTCGCCGGGTTCTTGGGCTCGATTCGCGCGCACGACGCCCTGCGCGGTCGACCGGTGAGCGTGAACGGCGTAACGGGGGTCGCGACCGAGATCGACGCGAGCGGTGCGCTCGTGGTCGAGCGGGCCGACGGCTCACGGGTGGAGATCACGTCGGGCCACGTCGAGATCCTGCCTCCGTGACGCTCGTCAGCTCGCGCGGCTCGCGTCGTGATCGGAATGCCAGGCGGCCGAGCCCTTGCCTCGCAGACACGAAGCGAAGAGGCACTCGCGGAGCGCCAGCTCTTCGTACGTCGCCGTTGCGTGGGTCGCGTGCCCCGCGAGAAAGGCCGCGCGCGCCTTGACCAGCTCGCCGCGCGTCACGCGGCGGTCGGCGGCCTCGCGGATGACGGGCACGCCGCGCGCTTCGAGCCGCTGCGCCAGATCGGCGCCGAGCTCCCGCGGGCGACCCCCCACCGCGTACGAGACCAGCTTTCGCCTTTTGTCGGAGGCGGCGAACGCGGCGAACGTGGCCACCTCGCCGTAGAGGGCATCGAAGAGGTACACCTCGCGCACGTCGACGCGACCGAGCGTCGAGCACGCAGCTGCGGCGCGGTAGCCCCCCGAGTGCGCCGAGAGCACGACGCGGCCGACCGCCTTCGACTTGCGCAGGGTGGCGACGCTCCGCCGAACCTCGGCGAGCAGGCGCTCGAGGCCGCCCTTCTTCATGAGCTTACCGAAGTCGCCGTCGGCGGCCGCGACCGGGCCCTGCGGCACGACGAGGATCGCGTTCTGTCGGCTCGCCGCCATCTGCTCGCGAAGGCGGTGGGCGACGATCGCGCGTTTCGCAGTCGTCATGTGCCCGTGGAAGTGCACCACGAAGTCGACGCGGCCGCTCTTGGGGAGCGCGAAGAAGGCCGGCACGAAGACGAGCACGGTCGGGTCCGCGTAGGCGCCGTCGGGGCAGGGGTACGGGGCCGCCTTGGGGCGGAGCTCGATCGTTTCGCCGATCGACGCCTCGACGTCGTCGGCAAAGAGCCCGACCGCCGCGACGACACCGAGACCGAAGAGCGTTCTTCGCAGCACACCCTCGCACTAGCAAGCGCTCGGAGCGTGGGCCAAGCTCCGCGCTACCCCTCGTACACCTCGTCTTGCTCGATTCGTGAGAGCACCCAGTCGAACGCGCCGCTAGTGATCTTGACGTCGCACGAGCCGCAGGTGCCGGCCATGTTCACGTGCGAGGCGTCGGCGCCGCAGTTCGGGCACGTGTCGTCGGTGCGCGGCACGCCCGTCGCTGCAGCGCCGCGAATGAGCGTCCAGTACTCGCTGTACTGGCGCGGCCGCGAGCGGTTGCCGCCGACGACCTTGCCCGCCTTGTCGATCGTGTAGTCGAGGCACTGCGCGTACACGCGCACGGTGATCGCATCGAAGAACTTGTCGGAGGTGACGCGGGCGAGCTGCGTGACCAAGATCTTCGGCTCGTCGCTCACGTTGCGGAGGCCCGCCGCCTGGTAGGCCGCGACCCAGTAGCGCTGCGCCTCGTAGAGGTTGTCGCTCAAGAACGGCCTGACGCCGGCGAGCTCCTGGGCGCTCCAGGTCTCGTGGAACCGATAGAAGATCGCGTCGACACGCTGGGTGAACGCGCGCCAGTCGAGCGCTCCGTCGCGCGCGATCAGCGCGGCGTACGCCTGCTTCACGTCGGGGGCGACGACGGTCGGGCGATCGGTCCCGACCTCTTCCGTCGTCCCGGTCAGCATCGGCCCGCGCGGCTCACGAGCCTCGACGCGGATGCGCGTCACGAACCAGTCTTGGCCCCCCGCCCCGGGGGCGGTGTCGCAGTAGCGGCACGTGCCGGCCACGATCTTGTCTAGCGGGGCGCCGCAATTCGGGCAATCGATGACGCGCGACCGCTCGGGCGGGCGAGAGGTCACGTCGGCGTCGCGGGCGAACGTCCACACCTCTTCGACGTAGAAGCTCTGATCGACGCCGCCGTTTCGTTCCGTGTAGTTGGCGATGAAACGGACGCGTGCCTCGATGCGGCGGGTCGGGACGTCGCCGCGCACGTCCTCGATGCGCATCGCCCCGACGACGATGGTGCTGACCCCGTCGACGACCTGGTTCGCGACGACCAGTCGGGCGTCCTCGGCCAGGTACGGCGCGAGACGGGGCAGCTCTCGCGTGCCTCGTGAGGTGTGGGTCTCGACGTAGAGCGCATGCGCGAAGTCCTCGAAGAGCACGAGCGAGAAGGCGTCGTCTTTGGCCTTCAACGCCGCGATCGCGGCCGCTACCGACGGGAACCTGGGCCGGTCGTCGATCGCCGCCGGCGTGCGGGGGAGCGAGGCTTTGCGAACCTGCGCGAGGTCGGCGTCGGAGATCACGCCCGAGGCCCACGCTCGATCCTTGCGACGCCGCATCAACGCGACGAGCCCCAGGAGCCCGACGAAGCCTCCACCGAGGACCACCGGGAAGAGCGCCGCGCTCATGCCGCGCTCCTCCCTGGCTTGGCGCTCCGCGATCGCGTCGCGTCGCCGCTGCTCCTCGCGTTCCTTCGCGCGAGCCTCGCGATCCTTTCGCTTCTGCTGGTTGCAGTCGCTCTCGCAGCTGCCGCGCTGCTCCGGCTCGAGGTGCAGCTTCGGCAGGCACTGCTGCATGCAAGAGACCTCGTCCTGCATGCGCTCGACCTCTTGCTGCCGTCGGTCGAGCTCCTCTCTGCTCGGGGAGTACGATGGCGGCGACGACGGGGAGTCGGTGCTCGACGACTTGCTCGACCCGCCCGCGCCCCAGCTCCAGCTCGACCCGCCGCTCGATCGGTTCGAGCTCCCGCCGCTGAAGCTCGAGCCCCCCGACCGGTCGGAGCTTCCGCCGCCGTAGCTGGAGCCGCCGCTGGGCCCTCCGGGCCGTGAGCCGCCCGAGAAGCTCTGGCCGCCGCCGGGCCGAGCGTGGGCCGTGCCCGCGAGCAGCACCAGCCAGGCCGCGAGGATCGCGAGCGGGAGGCGCTTCACGCTGCCGCCTCGGGTGCGTCTGCGAGCTCGTTCTCGTCGTCATCACCCCGCGGCAGTGCGCCGGCGAGCGCGCCTCCGAAGTCGGAGAGCGCGGTGACGAACCCGTCGACGTCGTCGCGGCGGACCGCGGCCGCGATCCGTCGTCGCAGCTCTTCGCCGCCCACCCCCGCCGGGACGCCGGCGTCGCAGAGGACGCGCACCTCTCGCTCGAGCATCGACGCGAACACGAGGACCCCCGTGCGGCCGCGCGTGCGGGTGACGCCGAGGTCCACGAACGCGGCCTTGCTCGCGCGGTCGACCTCGCGCCGACGGGTGGCCGCGCTCACGAGCATTCGGCGCAGAGGCTGGATGGTGCGACCGAGGAGGAACCCGAGGCCGAACGCCCCCGCGAGCTCGACCGGAAGGAACGTGAAGTCGAACGGCTCCGGGTGGTAGAGAAAGACGAGCAGCCACATCGCCGCGAGCGCGCTGCCGGCGAGCCAGCCGGTGGTCGGGTAGCTGGCGCTCGACGGGTGGATGGCGACCACGATCTCTGCCGCGGTGCGGGCCTCCGCCGCCTTCACCGCGCGCTCGATGCGCGCGTGGCCCGCGTCGCTCTCCAGGCTCGCCCTCCTCGCCTCTTCGCCCGTCGTCACGCGGCCAAGCTACGCGAGACGCAGACCACTGGCGAGCGCGGCGCCGCTGATGCAAGCTCCGACCGTGCCGAAGTCCGACACGCTCGTCGTGCACGAGATCTACCGGAGCATCCAGGGCGAGTCGTCGTTCGCCGGGCTCCCGTGCACGTTCGTGCGCTTGACGGGCTGTAATCTTCGCTGCCGCTGGTGCGACACCCCGCAAGCGTTCTATGGGGGCAAGCGCATGTCGCGCGACGAGGTCCTCGAGGCCGCGCTCGCGATGCCGACGCCGCTCGTCGAGCTGACCGGGGGCGAGCCGCTGCTCCAGCCCGGCGCGCTGCCCCTCCTGGCCACCCTCTGTGATCGAGGCAAGACCGTCCTCGTCGAGACCAGCGGCGAGGCCGACGTCTCGGGCGTCGACCCCCGCGTTCACAAGATCGTCGACCTCAAGGCGCCGGGCTCGGACGAATCGCACCGCAACCGATGGTCGAACCTCGCGTTCATCGGGCCGCGAGACGAGATCAAGTTCGTGCTCGCCGATCGAGCGGACTACGAGTGGATGCGCCGCATCATCGACGAACGCGCGCTCGTCTCCCTCGGCCCCAGGCTCCTCGCGTCGCCGGTGTGGGGCGAGCTCGACCCCAAGATCCTGGTCGAGTGGGTGCTCGAAGACGCCTTGCCGGTCCGCGTCAATCTTCAGCTCCACAAGGTCGTGTGGGGTCGCGACGCCCAGGGCGTCTGAGCCGCGCTCGCGGATAGCGCCCCCTCGCCGCCTGAGGTAAGGCCTCATCATGCTGCGCTCCGCGATCCTGGGCCTCGGTTCCTACGTCCCCGACCGCGTCGTCACCAACGACGAGATCCGGTTCTTGAACGATCAGCACGTTCGCTGCGCCGAGCCGCAGACCGAGACCAACGACGAGTGGATCAAGAAGCGCACCGGCATCGAGGCGCGCCGCTACGTCGACAACGACGGCAAGACGGCCTGCAGCGACCTCGGCCTCTATGCCAGCAAGCGCGCCCTCGAAGACGCCGGCATCACCGCCAAGGACGTCGACTGCATCATCTTCGCGACCCTCTCGCCCGACATCCATTTTCCGGGCAACGCCGTCTTCCTCCAGTCCAAGCTCGGCATCGACGGTGAAGACGGCTGCGCCTGCTACGACATCCGCCAGCAGTGCTCGGGGTTCATCTACGGCCTGCAGATGGCCGACAGCTTCGTTCGCACCAACGTCTACAAGAGGGTCCTCGTGGTCGGCGCCGAGCTCCACTCGCACTCGCTCGACTACACGACGCGCGGCCGTGACGTCATGGTCCTCTTCGGTGACGGCGCCGGCGCCGCCGTCGTCGGCCCGAAAGAGACCGATTCGCCGACCGACGGCATCCTCTACACCCACTGCGGCGCCGACGGCGCGGGCGCGATGGACCTCCACCTCAAGGTCTTCGAGATCGCGAAGCTGCCGTACGTCTACTACGACGCCAAGAACCGCGACCAGAACAGCATCATGTACCCGCAGATGGACGGCAAAAAGGTGTTCCTCAACGCCGTCCGCGCCATGGTCCAGAGCGTCGGTCGCGCCATGAAAGAGACGGGCTTGTCATGGAAAGAGATCGACTGGTTCGTCCCTCACCAGGCGAACCTCCGCATCAACGAGGCCGTCGTGCAGTACGCCGAGATCCCCCCGGAAAAGGCGCTCAACTCGATCCAGCACTACGGCAACACCACCGCCGCCACCGTGCCGCTCACGATCGACCACTACCGCAAGCTGGGCAGGGTCAAGAAGGGCGACCTCGTGTTGTCGACGGTCTTCGGTGCCGGGTTCACGTGGGGCAGCGCGATCTTCCGGGTGTGAACCCACGAGACGCGAGAAGAAATACACAACAGGCGACAGGCGACTAACAACCGACAAGTCGGCATCGCGCTGACGCCTCGTAGCTGAGACGTCTCAGACGCCAGGCGGCAGCGCGGCTCCGACTTGTTCATTGTCAATCGCCTGTCGCCTGTTGTGTATTTTCTCGTCTCGTCTCTCACCCGCTGAGCAAGCTCCGCGCAATCTGCGAGATCTGAATCTCGTCCGTCCCGCCGTAGATCTGCAGCACCTTCGCGTCGCGGGCGAGCTGCTCGACCTGGAACTCGGCCATGTAGCCG
>CALKVR010000727.1 GCA_938004815.1 uncultured Polyangiaceae bacterium
CCGCCATCGCCGTCCACGTCGACCGTGGCTGCGCCGACCCAGGGCTCGGTGGTCGGGCGGGCGTAGGTACGCGTGAGATTGTGAGGTGGCGTCGGGCTGGCCATGAAGACGCCGTGCGGGCTGACGAAGTCCGCGACCCCGTCGCCGTTGAGGTCGTCGGCGGCGAGCGGCCAGACCCCGAGCGTGTCGGGATCGTCGCCGGCGAGCAACCAGCCCTCGGAGGCCAAGACCAAGAATCGTTCATCGACCTCGGGTGGGTGAAACGTGCCGTCGCCGTTGCCGAGCGCGACGGCCACGGCGCCCTTCGGATGCGCGCCGCCCTCGACGTCGATCAGGAGGTCGAGGCGCCCGTCTCCATCGGCGTGGGCGAGCCGGGCTCCGCTTCGGACGGTCAGCCCTGCCGGCAGGGCGACCTCGCAGGTGCTCGGCAACCACCACCCCGGGCCGAACAGGTTCTTCGAGACCAGGCGGATGGACACCGTAGCTGCCCCTCGAAGCGCGAAGACGACTTGGTCGGGCCCCGACGGCCCGAGCGGCGCGAGGGCCAGCTCGTCACCGGCGTCGGCGAGCCTGTAGCCCTCGAACGTCGCGACGGGCCCTAAAGGAACCGTGCCGCGCAGCGGGACGATCCCAGCTTGAAGAACGTCGAGATCGAAGAGGGCGAAGATCACGCCGTCTGGAGCGGCGGGGGTCTGGGCCGGCGTGATCCACACGTGGTCGGGAATCACGGAGAGCGTGGCGACGACGATGGGAAGGGGGCGGCCGTCGACTTGCCCGCGCCAGATCGAGATCCCCTCCGAGGTGGGCAGGAGCACGTCGGCACGTCCGTCATGGTCGAGCCGGTCCGTGGCGATTGGCCCGGTGACGGGCGGGGCTCGAAGCTTGTCCGTCAGGGCGAAGGTGCCGTCTTCCGTGCGCGCGAGGATCTCGACGCGGTCGGCGAACGCGCCGGTCAGCTCGGTCTCGCCGTCCCCGTCGAGATCCGCGGCTCCGATGCTGTTCGGCAGCCAGCCGTCGATCGTGACATGGGCCGCGAGCGCATCGGACGGGCGCCGGCACTGGCCGTTCTGGCCGCAATCCCAGCCGCTGGGGCACGGGTTGCTGTCGCCGCAGATGTAGCGGCATTCGCCCTCGGAGCCCGGTGTGCCGCAGGCGAGGTTGCTCCCGATGCTGGCATCGACATGGCGATCGCAGTCCTCGCCCGTGTCGAGCACCTCGTTGCCGCAGGTTGCCACGGCGATCGGATCCAGGTCCGCGCATCCGGCATTCGCAGCCAGCGCCGTGATCGCGACGAGCCGACGTCCCCGCACGGATGGAAGCTTATGGCAGATATCGTGCCGGTGAGCCCGCGCCGCGCAGCCAGTCGGCTCACCCTCTCGGGAATGTGCAACGACGTGTCTGGGACCCGCCCCGGTCCTTGTCCCAGGCGGCGTCCGCGCACCAGCGGTTTGGCGGAACGAGCGACAAAGCGGCGTCCCGGCGGCGGCACGCCTCGTGCTTCGCCCCCGTCGTGACACTCGGTCATCGCCCCGTGTATTCTCGGGCGAGGTGTCTCGAGGGGACGTGCTCGCGACGGTCGAAGCAACGAGCCCCGCCCGTCCGGAGGACGACGCGGGGGCGTCGGCGCGCGTCGAGAAGCAGCCGCCCGAGAATGCCCTGTCGCCCGGGGACAAGGCCGGAGACTTCGTCGTGGACGGCGTCTTGGGCCACGGCAGCTACGGCAGCGTCTACAGCGCAGCGCACCATGTCATCGGGAGGCGAGCGGCGGTGAAAGTGCTGCGGCGCTCGGCGGCGGAGGCCCGCGCGATCGCGGCCTTCATCGAAGAGGCCCGGCTCGTCTCGCGCTTGCGGCACCCGAACATCGTCGACGTGCTCACGTTCGGGCAGCTCGAGGATGGGCGCCATTTTCAGGTGATGGACCTGATCGAGGGGCCGACCCTGGCCGACTTCCTCGAGGAGCGCGGCGCCCTCGACTTGCGCGAGGCGCTCCCCATCGTGCGCGGCATCGCCTCGGCTCTGGACGCCGTGCACAAGAGCGGCGTCGCGCACCGCGATCTCAAGCCGGCCAACGTGGTGCTCGAGCGCCGCGATGGCGAGCCGTTCCCCAAGCTCATCGACTTCGGCGTGGCCGAGCTCATCACGACCGAGACCGACCAGGCGTCCGCGGCGACCGCGGGGGCGCTGATCGGCACGCCGCGGTACATGGCCCCCGAACAATGCAGGGGGAAAAAGGTGGACGCGCGCGCCGACTCCTATGCGTTCGGCCTCTTGCTCTACGAGATGCTGACCGGCAAGCCGCCGTTCGCCGGAGACGACGCGCTCGAGCTGATGCTCAAGCACACCGACGAGCAGCCCGTGCCACCGTCTCGCGTCGCGCCCTCGTTGCCCGCGGCCGTGGACCCCATCATCCTGTCGCTCCTCGAGAAACAACCGGAGGAGCGGCCGCTCGAGCTCGTTCCCGTCGTGCGTGAGCTCGAAGCCATCGCGAGCGGACCGTCGGACGACAAGGCTCCTCCCACGCGCTCGTGGCGGGTACCCGCGCTGGTCGGCGGTCTCGGGCTAGCGGGCGCGATCGTATTCGCGGTCACCCGCGATCCCGCGCCGGCGAGCGGTGAGCGCGCTCCGACGTCGAACGCGACGACGGCGCCGCAGCCGGCCGCTGCGCCACTCCCGGATCGACCCGAGCCCAAAGAAGCGGCGGATGCGGTGTCCCCCGCGATTGCGGCCTCGGCGAGCGCAGCGCCATCGGCCTCGCCGCCCGGTGCCCGGCCCGTGCGGCGCGGCCCCGCGCCGTCCGCGGTGGCACCCGGGCCCGAGGATCCGGAAAATCCATTCGGGCGCTGAAGGGAACGAACATGGCGAGGGGCCCTGCGAGCAGCGCGACTGCGACCGCGACGATGTCCGAGGACGTCGCAGGCTCGTCATCCAAGCGAGCGTTTCTCTACCTGCTCCTCGAGTGCCGGCGGCCGTGGGCGGGCGGCGCGCGCTTCGCGCTCGGCTCGACCGAGGAGGTTCGGATCGGGCGCGGTGGGGAGCGACGCAGCGAACGGGCGAGCGGTGGCGCGCTGTCGATCGAGATCCCGGATAGCCGGCTCTCGACCAAGCACGCGCGCTTCGCTCGCCTCGCCCGGGGCTGGGCCTTCGAGGACCTGGACTCCAAGAATGGCTCGCGCGTCCGCGGTGACGCGGTCAAGCGCACCCAATTGAATGACGGAGACGTCATCGAAATCGGTGAAACGCTCTTGCTCTTCAAGGAAGAAGAGGCAGACGGCGACGACCGGGCCGAGCCCGAGGCGGTGGCTCCGGGGCTCGCGACGCTGTCGCCCGTGATCGCCGAGCACCACCGGAGGCTCGCTGCGGTGGCTGCGTCCGAGGTTCCGGTGCTGATCGTCGGCGAGACCGGCACCGGCAAAGAGCTCGCGGCGCGCGGTCTCCACGCCCTCTCCAGGCGCGACGGGCGGTTCGTGGCCGTCAATTGTGGAGCGCTCGCGACGTCGATCATCGAGGCCGAGCTCTTCGGTCACCGGCAGGGCGCCTTCTCGGGCGCCAATGAGGCGCGGCCGGGGCTGATCCGAGCGGCGCACAAGGGGACGCTCCTTCTGGACGAGATCGGCGAGCTGCCCGCCCAGACCCAGGCGGCGCTCCTCAGGGTTCTCCAAGAGAAAGAGGTGCTCCCCGTCGGCGAGACCAACCCGGTCAAGGTGGACGTCCGCGTCGTCGCCGCGACGCACCGCGATCTTCGGTCGCTGGCCGAGGAGGGTCGATTCCGCCTCGACCTGCTCGCGCGCCTCGAAGGCTACGCGGCCGAGCTGACGCCGGTGCGCGAGCGGCGCTGCGATCTCGGCGTCCTCATCGCCGCGCTGCTCGAACGCATGGCTCCCGACCGCGCGAAGCAGCTCTCCTTCCACCCGCAGGCCGCGCGCGCGATCATCGCCCACGACTGGCCCCGCAACGTGCGCGAGCTCGAGCTCGCCTTGGCGTCGGCGGTTGCCCTCACCAAGGACGGCGTCATCACCGTCGGCCATTTGCCGGACACCTTGCGTGACGCGCCGGCCACCGTGTCGTTCCCTCCGCCTGCTCCGTCGTCGAAGACGCCGGCGCCTCTGTCGGCCGAGGACGCAGCGTTGAAGGAGCGCGTCGAGGCGCTGCTCGACGAGCACAAGGGCAGCATCAACGGCGTGGCTCGCGCGATGGGCAAGGACCGCACGCAGATCCGCAGGTGGCTCGCTCGGTTTCAGATCGATCCCGACAAGTGGCGAGCATGAAGCCGCACGTTGCCGAGCGACGCGCGCTCGCGTGCGCTATGCTCGACGTATGTCCGCCGCCGCACCGCTGCTACCGGAGCCCAGGAGCACCGAGGACATCGATCGCTTCGTCCATTTGCGCGGCGTGACATGGGCCGACTACCAGCGCCTGCTCGAGATCCGCGGCGAAGCGTCGAGCCCGCGCTTCACCTATCTCGAAGGGGTGATCGAGATCATGAGCCCGTCCCGCAAGCACGAGTCCCTCAAGTCGATCATCGGTCGCCTCGTGGAGACCTACTGCCAGGTGCGTGGCGTCGAGTTCGACGCGTTCGGGTCTTGGACGCTCGAGAAGAAAGAGGCTGAGCGCGGCGCGGAGCCTGACGAGTGTTACGTCTTCGGCGAGGTGAGCGATCCCGAGCGTCCGGACCTCGCGATCGAGGTCGTCTGGACCTCTGGCCGACTCGACAAGCTCGAGGTCTACCGAAAGCTGGGCGTGCCAGAGGTCTGGTACTGGCGCCGGGGTGTGCTCAGCGTCCACGTGCTCCGTGGCGACCGTTACGAAGAGGTCACCGCGAGCGAGGTGCTGCCAGGGATCGATCTCACGCAGCTGGCGAGCTTCGTCGAGGGGCGGACGGCCAGCCAGGCGATGCGCGAGTATCGCGCTGCGCTGGGGTGAGGTCACCGGCCGCTAATTTTCCCACAGGTCGTCGATCCCGACGAGCGCCAGCCACTCCGGCGGCGGATTGGCGAAGTCGATCGGCGCCATCGCTGCGATGCAAGAGGTGTCCGGTGGGTGCGATGGGTTGGCCAGGAAGCTCTGGATGATCTGGGTGCCGCAGCCGACGGACGTGAGGTCGGCCATCGGCGAGATGAGCGCATCGATCAGCCCGTGGGCTGCGGTCGGTAGCTCGACGTAGTACTGGTTCGCGCCGCTGTACTGCGCGCTCGCGACGTCGCCGTAGGGGGTCCTTGCGTCGAGGCCGCCTTGCAGAATCAGGATGGGAGCGGGCGTGGAGGGCCACTTTCCGTAGTACTCATCGCGTGGATAGTGCGGCCACTTCGAGGCAGCGATCGCCCAGTACGCAGAAAGGTCGAAGGCGATCATGTCTTGTCGCGCGGCCAAGATCTCGTCCACCGAGGCGTCCGATTGCCACATCTCGGAGTACATGACGTTGCGTTGGAGCGTGGAGGAGAACCCGGCCCAGGACGGCGCCGCGTACCACTCGTGGTAGGCAGCCACGGCCTCGAACCATTCTTGGTCGCCGGGGTCGCACCGAAGAGACCGATAGATCGCCGCCGGCAAGAGCAGTCGATCAAAGAAGTCGCCGCCGACGAGCCCGCCGAAGTAGAGCTGCGGCATCGGCAAGAGCGCGCACGGCGAATCGGGCGCATCGATCACTTCTCGGGCGCGGGCGATGGGGTCGCCTCCGAGCTTCGCCGAGCAGGTTGCGTCGGTCGCGCAGAGCTCGAGTACGGCGTGGGCCTTGTCGTCGAAGTTGCGATCGAACTCCGCGAAGTCGAAGACCACGGGCACGACCGAGTCGAGGACGACGGCGGTGGGCTGCTCGGGGCGGATGTGGAGGTAGCGCTGCGCCCAGTACGTGCCGTACGAGACGCCGTAGACGAAGACGTCCGCGCCGGTCGCCGTCGCGTCGATCAGCGCGGCGAGATCGCGCGCAGCACCGGTCGTCGTCAGCCCGCTCAGATGCGGGATCTCGGTCGCGCAGGCGGCGTAGTTGCTGGCCGTGCAGTCGGCGAACGCCGACCGGCCCGTGCCGCGGTGGTCGGGGAGGTAGATGTCGAGCGTCGGGTTCTGCGACGCGAGGAGGAAGGCGAGGGGAGCCATCGTCGAGCCCGGGTAGCCCGGCCCGCCCTGGAGCATCCAGAGCTGGCCCGTCGCGGGCTGGACCGCGGCCGGGTACCGCTGGACGAAGACGTCGATCGTGCCTTTGGCTGGGTCGTTCCAATCGGCCGGCACCGGCAACGTCCCGCACTCGGCCATCGCGGTCGACATCGCGGGGATCTGATCCGCGAACGCGAGCGACTCGTTGATGGGCGAGAGGCCTTCATCGAAGCGATAGGGGAGCGGGCCCGAGGGCGGTGGGCCCAGCAGCTCCGTGTCCACCAACGGACAGGGAGAGAATTGGACCGTCGGCGCCGCGCCCCCGGAGCCGGTGGCGCTCGAGGCGCCAGCGCCCCCCGCTCCTGTGCCCCCGCCGCCCGTCGCCCCGCTCTCTGCGTCGTCGCAGCCGATGACGACGAGCGCACACAAGATCGTGATGACCAATGATCGCACTGCTCGTCCCTCCCTTCGGCGCAGGCGGCACGCGCAGATCAAACCGAGCGAGAGCCACCACGCACCAGCGTCCCCACCCGAGCGACCCGCGCTGCACGCACAGCCTCCAGCCGGCTCGAAGGCAGCATCCGCGCTTGCCCCTCCGGCGCCAGCTTCGCCGGATCTCGCGCCCCCGCCCTGGCCCGCGCTGGCGTGGCCTCCAGCGCCGCCTCCGGCGCCGGCGGTCGTGGTCGGATCGTAAATCTCCGCCGTGGTCTGGGAGACCCAGTCCGCGTTCGTGCCTCCGACAACGAGAACGTTGCCCGAAGGGAGCACGGTCGCGGTGTGACGGGCGCGGAGCGAGGACATGGGGGGCGCCTCGACAAACTCACCGGCTGTGACGTCATAGAGCTCGACCGAAGCGTGCGGTTCACACGCGTTCGCGGCGTCAGCGAGGCACGGCGCTCCGCCGGCAACGAGGACTGCGCCGTCTTGCAGCAAGCTCGCGGAGTGACCCTGCCGCGGTGAGACCATCGTGCCCGTGAGCGAGAAGGAGCTCGCCTTGACGTCGTACCGTTCGACGCTTGCGATCGCTTCGGCGGAGGTCGAGACGCCCCCCACGATCAGGACGTCAGCGGACTCCAGTACCGTCAGCGTGGCACCGGACCGTGCCTCGTTCATGGACGCGGTCGTAGAGAAGCTAGCCGTTACCGGATCGAACAGCATGGCGAGCGGCCAGGCATAGGAGCCCTTCCCCCCAATCGTGTATCCGCCCACGACGAGGACTGCACCGGATGCCAAGACAGTGGCCGCGCGACCCCCGTGCGACCCGGTGAACCCCTCGGGCAACGGAGCCGCAGAGGAGAAGGTGCCTGAGCTCGGGTCGTAGAGATTCGCGAAGCCGTCGTCGACGACGAGCACCTCTCCTGATCCGAGCACGCTGGCGGTGTGTCCAGGGTCTCTGTTGAACCGCGAATGAAGCGCGAGGGAGCCCGTCGACGAGAAGGTGCCAGTCTGGGGATCGTAGAGCTCGGCGATGCACGGTGCTGATCCCTGGCACGGCTCGCCGGACACGCCGCCCACGATGAGCACTTCGCCCGACGGAAGAACGCTCGCCGTGTGGCCGCTGCGCGGCAGCGCCATGGGGCCCGTCGCGGTGAACGTGCCCGTCTGGATGTCGTAGAGCTCCGCCGTCTCGGTGAGCTGATACTCCTCCGTCGCCTTCCGGCCCCCGGCGATGAGCACGTGGCCCGACGGCAAGAGGGTCGCTGTATGACCTGCCCGCGCTTCCGCCATCGAGCCGGTCGACGACCATCCCGGCTCTGCCGCCGACACCCGCGAGGTCGCAGAGAGTACGCCGATGGTGAGCAGCGAGACCCTCTGCGCCGTCGTCGAAGCCATGTGCTGCCCCAAGCAGGCCCCGTGCCGAGACGCCGGTTCGCTCGAACGCGCTCGTACGACGCCGGCGCGTACGTCTGCGACGCGCCTGGGACACGTCCGGGACATCCGCGAGCGCGAGAGCCGAGCGACCGGCGGCGTGGTATTTTGACTTCGTGACCACCGCCGCGCCTCCGGCTCGCATGACTCCCGCCGAATACTTGGCGTGGGAGCGCGAGCAGGTCGAAAAGCACCAGCTGATCGACGGTGAGGTCTTCGCGATGGCGGGCGGATCGCCGCGACACAACTGGCTCAGCGCTGCAGTTCTCGGGGTTCTCCGCGCGGCCCTCAAGGGCGGAGGTTGCTCGCCGTTCTCGTCGGATCAGAAGATCTACGTCCCGTCGAGAACGAGCGACTTCGTCTACCCGGACGCGAGCGTCGTGTGCGGAAAGGTTCGGCTGCACCAGGGCACGACCGACGTGATCGAGAATCCGCGCGCGGTCGTCGAGGTCCTGTCGAAGAGCACCGAGTCGTACGATCGCGGGGAGAAGTGGCGGGCCTACCAACGCATCGCCACGCTCGACGACTACGTGCTCGTCTCGCAGAGCGTCCCCTGCATCGAGCACTTCGCCCGCGAGCCCGACGGGTCTTGGCGGTACCGCACCGTCGGCCCCGGGGCGCGGCTCGAGATTTCGGTCGGCGCCGTCTTCATCGTCGACGAGACGTTCGACGGCGCGCTCGAGGTCCCCGGCGACGACTGATCGGACCTGCGGCCCGGGCCCAAGTGCCGACCTCCTCCGGGCGCTTGATCCGCATGCAGCCGTGCCGAGACACGCGCTCGCGACTGGCACGCACCGTGCTCTGGGCGACGATGCGTTGCGTGGATGGCTCCAGTCTGCTCGCCTAGCCCTCGCATGAGGGGGCTTTGGTCGGGAACGCGACCTCTCGAAGAACGAACGTTGGGGTAGCATGAGTGAGCACGGTTGCCGGTTTCAGGCCGCGCCTGAGGCGGACGAATGAAGGCGTTCACCATCGGTCTCTCGACAGTCGTCTGCCTGATTGCCCTCGGCTGCACGGATGCGACGGACGAAGCCTCCAGTACGTCCGGCAGCGTGGGCGCCGGGGCGGCTGGCGGTGGTGGCGCAGGCGGGACGGGTGGCGCGTCGACCTGTGAGGGCTCGCAGCCAGACGACCCGCGTGTCGCTGCGGCGCTCGATCAGCTACGCGAGCTCTCCGCCGAAAAGAAGCTTCCGGGCGGGGCCGCCGTTGCGATCGTCCAGAATGGCGAGATCCTCGGCCTCGGCGTCTTCGGGACGAAGCTCGAGCCGGGCTGCGATCCGATGACCGAGGACACGCTCTTCCGCGTGACCAAGGCGACCGAGCTCATCACGACGCTGGCGGTCCTCGACGCCGTGGAAGAGGAGCGCCTGTCTCTCGACGCGTCGATCGTCGATACGGTCACGACGCTTCATGTGGAGAATGACACCCACGGCTCGGTCGATCAGATTACGCTGCGCCATCTGCTTGCCGAGACGAGCGGGTACCGCGCCGTGTCGGACCAGTGGCACACACTCAACACGTGCACGACGCTGGTGGACAGCGTCGCGAACGCCGACATCCCTCTCCTGTACTTTCCTCCTGGGACGATGCAGCAGCCAGGCACGTGGAGCAGCGCCGAGATCGCCGGGCTCGCGCTGCAGATCGTCGATGGCGTTCCCTACCCGGACGCAGTACGCGCGCGCGTCCTCGACCCGCTCGGCATGGGCGGCGCGTTCGACGACGACGAGCTCGTGGCGCTAAACCACGCGCGAGGTCACTACACGACCCCGACGGATTCGGCGGACCCCGAAATCTGCGCCAATCGCTTTCCGTCTGACGGCTACCACGGCAGCATTCGCGACATCGCGAAGCTCCTCGCTTACCTCACCGGTGGGCCCGGCACCGTGCTCGAGCCCAACATGCTCGACGAGATGCTCTCCGAGCAAGGGCCGATGTTCTGGTCGAGCGAGTACATGCCCTTCGGCTTCGACGAGGCCTGGCATCAGGAGGATATCGGTGACGATGTCCTCCTGATCGACAGCTCGAGAGGTGGCTATTACCAGCTGACGATCATGCTCAAGCAGCGCCGGCTCGCCATGACCATCTTGTGGAACGCCGACATGTTGGACGCTACCGACTACGTGAACGATCTTGCCCCACGCCTCGAGCGCATGTTCGCCGACATCGACCCGACGCTCGCCGCCCTTCGCCTCAACCCGCCGTTCATGGCGGACCCCCTCCTCGTAGCATCGGTCGCGGGCCGGTACACCGATACCTTTGGCTTCAATTCGGAGGGAGAGCGCGCGATCGAGGTTTCGGTCGACCCCCGCGACGCGACGAGGCTCCACGGGGTGATCACGTCAAACGATGGCGCGACCCAATCCATCGATCTGACGCCGTTCATCGCTCAAGACAACTTCCGGGTAGCGGGCGAGACGTGGCAGAACGCGCGATTCTGGCGCGACGACGACGGCTTCTCGTACGCCATGTCGTTCGGCGCCGATGGCGGCCCGCCATTTTTTCGCGAGCCCGAATGAGACGAATCGGCGCGCTCTGCACGCTGCTGATCACCTCGATGGGCGTCGTCTACTGGCGACAGAACGCCTACGAGAGCAACCTGCGGTCGGCCAGCGACGACATCGACCGACACCTCGAACACGGGGACCTGGCCGCGGCGGGAACCGCGTTGCAGCGCTGGCGCGGCGAACTCGGCGAGTCGGAGGTCGTCGAGGAC
>CALKVR010000728.1 GCA_938004815.1 uncultured Polyangiaceae bacterium
TCGGTACCGCGACCGCGCCGGTCGCCGGGTCGCTGCGCCAGTTGCCGCCATGCAGGGCAATCGTCTCCGGATGCTTGCTCGTGGTCGTCATGCGGGAATCCTCCGGTTTGTCTTCGGTGGCGGCGATCGGTGTCGCGGCGATCCGCGAAGCCCACCGCCGCCTCACGGGTCACGGCGAGACCGCGCTGCTCGCCCTCGGTGGGGTCGACGTGGAGCGCGCGCGCGAATGCTTCGATGCCGGCGCCGACGGCGTGGCTGCCATTCGCGCGGATCTGACGTCGCTCCTCTGATCATGGCTGGAACTTGTGGCGGCTCGCGCTGTCTCTCTCGCCCATGCGCTGCGCCGCCCTGCCGGTTTGTCTCGCTGCTTTGGCTACCGCCCCCGTTGCGGTAGCAGACGAATTTTCCGCCACGCGCTCCGACAAGCTCGTCGAGAAGTCGCACACGGTCGAGATCACGCTCCGGCGTGACCACGCCGTCATCGAAGTGGAGCGGCACGTGTTCAATGGGGGCGAGCGGCCCGACCAGGCCACCTTTCACATCTTTCCGGGGAGCGAGCTGGTCGCGACGGGCCTCCGAACCCAAGCCATCGTCGACGGCCAGCCGGTGTGGTTCGAGGGCGAGCTGATGGAGGCCGAAGCGGCCGCCGAGAAGTACCGCGAGCTGACCGGCATCGGCGGCTACTACCCGAAGGACCCGGCGCTGCTCTCGTGGCGCAGCCAGGGGCACCTCGCCCTGCAGGTCTTTCCCTGCATGCCCAAGCAGGACAAGCGCGTCTCGTACACGCTCATCGCGCCGATGCGCTACGAGAACGGCAAGCACGTCTTGGTGCTGCCCAGGTCGGGGACGGAGGAGGTCGAGCCGAAGGGGACGGCGCGCGCCGACGGAGGTAAGGGCACCATGGACGGCGCCGATCTGCCGGCCAAGATCACGCTCGACGCCGAGCATCGGTTCGAACAGACGCCCACGTTTTTCGGCCCGGTCGGCGGGCGCCTGGCGTCGGTCCCGTTCGGCAAATCGCGCGTGCTCGCGGGCTTTCACCTCGACGTCGCCCCCAAGCTCGGCGCCGTCCCCACGAGCGCGCGCCTCGTGGTGATCCTCGACGGCTCGCGATCCATGGATGACGACGCCCGGGCGGCCTCTCGCGCGGCGGCGCTCGCCTACGTCGACCAGTTCTCGGGTGCCGGGGTCAAGGCGGCCGTGCTCGGCTTTCACCGCAAGGTGGACGACATCGCGGGCGGCTTCGCGACGCTCGACAAGGCGAGAGAGGCGATCGGCACGGCGACGATGGCCTCGAAGAACGGGAGCGAGGTCTCGGCCGCGCTCACGCGCGCGGGCGAGCTCCTCGCGCTCGCCCCCGACGGCGCCTCACGACGGGTCGTCCTGTTCACCGATCTGCGAACCAAGCGCGCCCTCTCTCCCGACGTCGTGCGCGCCGCGTTGCCCAAAGGCGCCATCTTGCACATCGTCACCGCGAACGAGGGATCACCCTCGCTGACGCGGGACGACGACGGCGAATGGGCCGCGTTGCCGCGTGCGACGGGCGGCGTGCTCTGGCAAGCCTCGGCGACATCGGCCACCGATAGCGTCGCCGAGATGAAGTCGGTCTTCGAAGAGCTCGCGCGCCCGGTACGCATCGATCGGGCCTCGATCACCGCCCCCGGTCTGGATGACGCGTGGGCGGGGATGAGCTTTGCCGAAGGCGAGGGCTTCGAGCACCACCTCGTGTCGGACCAACCGATGACGCGCGTCACCCTCGAGGGCGAGCTCTGGTCGAAGAAGACGAAGAAGGTGCTCGTGCCCGACGCCGAGTACGGCCGCCTCCGCGCGGCGCTCTACTT
>CALKVR010000729.1 GCA_938004815.1 uncultured Polyangiaceae bacterium
CCTCGTAACCACCATCATCGCGGAGGGCCCCGAGCGCCTGACCTCCAATGCGGTGATTCGTGGCTCCGACGAGTACGTTCTGATCGGGGTACCCAGCGACCTTGTCACCCCGCGCGCGCACCGAATCTACCACCATGGCCCTGGCGGAGCTCGATTCGGAAGGTTTCCATTTGCAGCAGTGACGCAGGAGCTACGAGCGGATCGGGAACGACTCTATGCTCTAATGAACATGGGTGAGGAGTTGCGCATCGCCACGACCTGCCCATGATCGGCCAATTGCCTCTTCACGACTCCAGCGCGTCGAGGCCTGTCTCCGGCGGCGGCTTGGCCTTCGGCGGCTTGGCCCGCGGCAGATCGCCCATGGCGGTTCGCGTCGCCGAAGTTGCCCACGCCCTCAGCGAGATCTGAGTCGGTCTCGCACGAAACCGTCCTCCATCACGATCACCACGTTCGCGGGCCACTCGTGGTCGAGGTGAAGGGACACGACCTCGTTGCCCTCGACGGAGTACCGACCGATCCGGCCCCCAGTACTCGTGACCAACTGCCAGAGGTCTCTCTGCGTCGCTCCGTAGCGTCGGGCGCACTCGTTCCATTCGATGAGCCACGCGGCAGGTCGATGCGCCTTCAAGAGCGCGGTCGCCCCACGTAGCACGTGGAGCTCGAACCCCTCGACATCGACCTTCGCCGCGATCGGGGTCTCGCTCGTGAGAAGGGAATCGAGACTCTCGGCACGCACCCACGCGTCGCCGGGTGGAGCTTCTTCTCCAGCCACGAACTCGGTCACGAAGTTCATCGTGCCCGCGTCCGAGGTGACCCGGCTCCAGCCCGCGACGTCGCCCACGACGAAAGGAAACACCACCACGTTCTGCAATCGGTTCGCCGCGATGTTCTCCATCAGACGCCACCGCGCATCCGCCACGGGCTCGACCGCGAAGATCTTTCCTGTCTCTCCGACGAGCGTCGACGCGAAGACCGTGTAGAGCCCGACGTTCGCTCCGACGTCGAGGAACGCGTCGCCGGGGCGCAAGAGACGCTTGAGGAACGACATCTCTGCGTAGTCCGGCAGCTCTGCATAGAGCGCCGACACCGCCGAATGGTCTCCTGGATGGACGACGAGGCGTGCGCCCCCGAAGACACGGGCGTGCAACGGCTGGCGCGTGAGCCGATGCCACGCCTGCCAGCCGAGGAATCGAGCGAGCGCGTGCGGCTGCCTCCCTCGGTTCGCCGGATGGGACCACACGTCCCCGAGGACCCGAGCGGCCGTCGCGAGGCGGCTCATCCGCGTGCACGCTTCTCGCGCGCGGCGAGCTCGAGATCGGAGTCCACCATCATTCGCACGAGCTCTTTGAAGGATGTCTTGGGTTTCCACCCGAGCTCGCGCTGCGCCTTGCTGGAGTCCCCGATCAAGAGGTCCACCTCGGTCGGTCGGAAGTATCGCGGATCGATCTCGACCCGCCTTTCGATGTCGACCTCGGCGTACTCCGCGGCGAGCACGAGGAACTCCTTGACGCTCCACGTCTCGCCGGTGGCGATGACGAAGTCGTCTGGGGTCTCGGCCTGGAGCATGCGCCACATCGCCTCGACGTAGTCTCCCGCGAACCCCCAGTCGCGCTTGGCATCGAGATTGCCGAGAAAGAGCCTCTCCTGCAGGCCGTGCTTGATCCTCCCGAGCGCCCGCGTGATCTTGCGTGTCACGAAGGTCTCCCCGCGCCGAGGGCTCTCGTGGTTGAACAAGATCCCGTTGACCGCGAACATACCGTAAGCTTCTCGGTAGTTCTGCGTTATGTAGAAGGAGTAGGCCTTCGCTGCCGCGTAGGGACTGCGAGGATAGAACGGCGTCGTCTCACGCTGCGGCGTCTCGACGACCTTTCCGTAGAGCTCCGATGAGCTCGCCTGATAGAATTTCGACTTCAGTCCAGCCTGTCGCATGGCGTCCAGGAGCCGAACGGTACCGAGCCCCGTGACTTCCGCGGTGTACTCCGGCGTGTCGAAGCTGACCCGAACGTGACTCTGAGCACCGAGGTTGTAGACCTCGTCCGGGCCGACACGCTCCAAGACACGGTTGAGCGACGAGGCATCGTTCAGATCGCCATAGTGGAGGAAGAGCCTCGCCCCGGTGTCGTGGGGATCTCGGTAGAGGTGATCGATGCGATCCGTGTTGAAGGAGGACGAACGACGCACGATGCCGTGCACTTCGTAGCCCTTGTCGAGAAGGAGCTCCGCCAGGTAGCTCCCGTCCTGGCCGGTAATTCCGGTGATCAGTGCCTTTTTCGTCACGACTGGCGCTCTCCATTCTCTCGGTTGGCGCGGAACCATTCGATCGTCTTCTTCAGGCCGTCATCGAAGCTGGTCTTGGCCTCGAATCCAAACCGCTCCCGCGCACGGCTGGTGTCGAGCATTCGACGGGGCTGGCCGTTGGGTCGGGTCGCATCCCAGACGAAACGCCCTTGGAATCCCGTGAGCTTTCCAATCTTTTCCGCGAGCTCCGACATGCGGATCTCGAACCCCGCGCCCAGGTTGACTGGCTCGGAGGAGTCGTATCGCTCGGCTCCCAAGATCAGTCCTTCGACACAGTCGTCCACGTACAAAAACTCGCGCGTGGGCGAGCCGTCACCCCAGAGCACGACGTCCTCGTGCCCATGCTCCGTGGCCTCGATGCACTTTCGAATCATGGCGGGCACGACGTGGCTGCTCTGGAGGTCGAAGTTGTCTCGCGGTCCGTAAAGGTTCACGGGAAACAGCACGCTGGACCTCAGACCGTACTGCTCGCGGTACGCCTGAGACATCACGAGGATGGCCTTCTTCGCGATCCCATAGGGCGCGTTGGTCTCCTCCGGATACCCGTTCCAGAGGTCCTCTTCGCGGAACGGGACGGGCGCGAACTTTGGATACGCGCAGATGGTCCCCGCCACTACAACCTTCTGGGTGCCGAACCTGCGGGCCTCGTCGAGCACGTGCACGCCCATCAGGAGGTTGTCGTGGAAGTAGGCGCCGGGGTTCCGCTGGTTGGCACCAATCCCGCCGACCTTCGCGGCCAGATGAAACACCAAGTCCGGACGAAGATCCTCGAACAAGCGTCGAGCACCTTCCCTCGTCGTGAGGTCGTAGTCGCGGCTTCGCGGAGCGAACACGTCCACGCAACCACGCTCGTGCAGCCGCTCGACGAGGCGCCCTCCCAAGAAGCCTGCGCCACCGGTCACTACGATTCGAAGCTTCGAAAGTTCGAGCATTTCGCCCCCTCAGCCTGGATGCGGACTGCTAGCAGCCGACCCCGCCGGCTCGCAAGCCGTACTTGCCTCCGGCGCGCGAGGAGGGCATGAAAGCGAGCCTTGCGCACGCTTCTCGTTACGGGGGCCGCCGGATTCTTGGCGGGAGAGGTCGCGCGGGTCGCTCGCGCACGAGCGACCCGCGTCGTCGGCGTCGTACGCGCGCCCGCCGACCTCGACGGCTTCGACGAAGTGTTGGTCGAAGACTGTGCTTCTCCGGAGATGACGCGGCTGGTCGGGCACGTGAGGCCTGACGTCGTGTTTCATGGCGCGGGCTCGAGCAGCGTCGCCGCGTCCTATCGAAGCCCGGCGTCCGACTTCGAGCGCTCGCTCATGACGTGGGTGCGCACCCTGGATGCGTGTCGGGTCAACGCCCCCGACGCAGTCGTCATCTTCCCATCGAGTGCCGCCGTCTACGGCAACCCGGCGCATCAGCCCGTGGCCGAGAGCGCCCCCATCGCCCCGATTTCGCCCTACGGGTTTCACAAGGCGGCTGCAGAGCTCTTGGCCCGAGAGTACGTGGAGCTGTACGGCCTCAGCGTCGTCGTGGCGCGCGTCTTCTCGACATTCGGGCGACGCCAGCGCCGCCTACTCGTCTGGGAGCTCGCCGAGCAAGCACGACGGACTGGCGAGGTGGTAGTTCAGGGTACTGGACTCGAGGAACGTGACTACCTCGCGGTCGAGGATCTGGCTCGCACGCTGCTGGCGCTCGGAGACCGTCGAGCCCGCGGGCCCGTGAACGTGGCCTCTGGCCAGTCGATCCTGATCCGTGAGGTCGCGGAAGCGGTGGTGCGCGGCGTCGGAGCGGGCTCGATCCGTTACCTCGGCGAACGTCGCGCGGGCGACCCCAGCGTTTGGCGAGCCGACGTGAGCAGGTTGGCCTCGCTTGCCCCCATCCCTCATGCCGACCCGCGGGCGTCGATCGAAGCGCTCGTGCGCGTTTGGACCACGGATTGAACCTTTCGAGCGGCCCGGGACACCATCCCGGCTGGGAGACCATCGTGGCCCGTATCTTCCTTTCACCTCCTCACATGGGGACATCCGAGCGTGAGCTTTTGCTCGACGCCTTCGACTCGAACTGGATCGCACCGCTCGGGCCCCACGTGGATGCGTTCGAACGGGAGGTCGCGGAGCTCGCCGGGATGGGTCACGCCGCCGCGGTCTCGAGCGGCACCGCCGGACTGCACCTCGCGCTCGTCGTGCTGGGGGTCGAGCCCGCTGACCGAGTCTACGTCTCGGATCTGACGTTCGCCGCCACGGCCAACGCCGTGACGTACGCCGGGGCCGAACCTGTGTTCATCGACTCCGAGTCCGACTCGTGGAACGTCGACGCCGACCTCGTTGCCGAAGCCCTTCGGCGGGACGCCGACCGAAACCGTCTCCCTCGTGCCCTCGTCGCTGTCGATTTGTATGGGCAGTGCGCCGACTACGCCAAGCTCCGCGCAGTCTGTTCCGAATACGGCGTGCCCATCGTCGAAGACGCCGCCGAAGCGCTCGGTGCGTTCCAACGCGGCCGTCCAGCAGGCTCGTTCGGCGACCTCGGTGTGTTCTCCTTCAATGGCAACAAAATCATCACGACATCCGGAGGCGGCATGCTCGTGGGAGACGATGCGAAGCGAATCGAGCGGGCGCGATTCTTGTCCACCCAGGCGCGCGATCCGGCCCCGCACTACGAACATTCGGTCGTGGGCTACAACTACCGTCTGTCGAACCTGCTGGCGGCCGTTGGACGCGGCCAGTTGCGAACCCTCGGGAGCAAGGTCGAGCGACGACGAGAGATCTTCGAGAGGTACTCGCACGCACTCGGGCACCTCCCTGGTTGGAGCTTCATGCCCGAACCGCTTGAGAATCGGGCGACTCGATGGCTGACGGTATGTCTGGTGGACCCGACCCTGGCAGGGGTGAGCCGAACGGACGTCATCCGTCGTCTTGCGGCGTCCGACATCGAGGCTCGGCCAGTCTGGAAGCCGATGCACCTGCAACCCGTCTTCGAGCACGCGGAGTACGTGGGCCGTGGTGTGTCCGACAGCCTTTTCGCCCACGGACTTTGTCTGCCAAGCGGATCGAGCCTGTCACCGGATGACCAAAAGCGGGTGATCGAGACCGTCCTCGACACCCCAGGATTGAGGTTCTGATGCGTCGCCTTGCCACGCGCTCGCTTCAGGCGCTGATCGACATCGCGGCCCTAGCGCTCTGTCTGGTGGCCGCGTTCGCCGTCCGGTTCGAGGGGGAGATTCCCCCAAGCATGTGGCAGCGTCTCGTCGTCCAACTTCCCTACGTGGTGGCAGCCGAGTACGCGCTGCTCTTCTCGGTCGGAGCGCCACGCTTCTCTTGGCGTCACATCAGCCTCCGCGACGTCACACGAATCTTCACCGCGGTGGCTGCCTCCGCGCTGCTCTTCGCCATCGCACGGGCAGTATTCGGTCACCATCCCACGCTGGGGCCGTACCTCACGCTCCCCTGGGGTGTGATCGCAGCCAACGGTTTGCTCGCGTTCCTCGGGGTCGGTGGCGTCCGGGTGGCTCGGCGCCTGGCGGGCGAGTCTGCCGACTCCGCGAAGCGCCAGGAACCGAACACGACACGAGCTCGAACGCTGCTCGTCGGCGCGGGCCAAGCGGGCCACCTCGTCGCGCGAGAGATCTCGGTCCGCCCCGATCTGGGAATCCTCCCCGTCGGGTTCGTCGACGACGACCCGATGAAGAAGGGTTCTTTGGTGCACGGTCTCCCGGTGCTCGGCACGATCGAAGAGCTCGGTCGCGTCGCGGTCGACCGCGGCGCCACCCAGGTACTGATCACGATCGCTGCTGCGCCCGGCGACGTCGTGCGACGGATCAAGACGCTGGCCCACGAGAACGGGCTCCCGGCGAAAA
>CALKVR010000730.1 GCA_938004815.1 uncultured Polyangiaceae bacterium
AGGGGGGCTAGAGGGGAGGAATGCACGGGGATCACCGTGCGAGCACCACCGGCTTCTTCGACGTTCATAGACCCACTCCGAAAGCGTACGAGAGGCGGAGGCGCCAGACCTGGGCGGGCTGGGCCGGGAGGTTCGGGCCATCGAGGGCGCCGAGAGGAAAAAGCGTGCCCTGCTCGAGCGCGGCCGAGAAGCCTACGTCGCTCACGTAGGCGAGCGTCGGGTCGAGCTCGACGCCGAGCAGGCGCTCGCCGGTGGGGGTCGAGCTGGGCACGGCCGCGAACGACACGATCGCCGCGAGCCCGATCGTGAGCTTGCCGCGAAGGTTGGTGAAGAGATCGTAGCGAAGGTGCGGGCGCAGGTAGACGGCGTCGGTCACGGTGCCGAGGATCTCGCGGAACAGCACCCGATCGATTCGATAGTCAGGGTGAAAGCGAAAGTTGTTCACCTCGCGATCGAAGGGCGGGTTCGCTTGGGGGCCCTCGAGATCGCCGGGGCGAGGTGCGTTGCCCACCGCGGGCGGAAACGCGCCGAAGCCGGGCGCCTCGTCGCCGCTCGCGAAGCCGGCGTCGAGCCCGCCGCGGAATCGGCCCTCGTCGTCGCCGGCCTCGGTCTCGAGCGCCATGCCGAACGCGTTGGACAGGACGGGCTCGCGGTAGAGCACGCCCGGGACCAGGCTCGCCTGCGTGACCTCGGCGTGCTGGTACGCGGCCTCGGTCTCGACGCGAAAGTTCCTGCCCTCGAACCGCAGCCAGACGTCGGCCGCGACCGCGTCGTAGCCGCGCGCCATCACCTGCCCCGGGGTGAGCGGCACGGGTGACGCGGTTGGGAGGTAGGTCGAGGGGATATCGGCGTCCTGAAACCGATACGACGCGAGGAGACCGTACTCGGGCGTGACCTTGCCCGCCCTGGAGCGCCGCGCGCGCGCGTCCGGCCCGCGGTAGTTCATCACCGCGAAGCTGAAGGTGTGCACCATCGCCGACGGCTCGACGTCGATCACGCGCGACTCGGTGCGGTCGGGCTCGAATGGACCGGTCGCCGAGAAGTCGTAGGCGAACGCCCAGAGGTGACCGACGAGGGGCGTCACGAACGCGACGCGGTCGGCCGAGTCGCCCTCGTCGCAATCGAGGCAATCGCCGCCGTGGGCGAGCATGCCGAGCCCCCAATGCGCGCCCATTCGACCGATCGAGAGGAGACCGAGCGGCGTCAGCACCTCGCCGTAGAGCCGCCGGATACGAATGGCGGGGTCGTCGCCGCGCTGGGTCGTCGACGCGGCCGGAATACCCTCTGGCGCGCTGCCGAGGGCGACGTTGTCGAGGACGTCGATGCGCGACTTGATCGCCATGTCGCCCCACGGCGCATAGATGCCGATATCGGCGCGCCCGCGCATGTCGAACGCGGTGAGCAGCTGCCCCGTTCGCTCGACCGGTACCGGAAAGAAGACCTGCCCCGATGGCGTGGGGCCGCGATCGAGATCGAGGTTGTGAAAGAGCGAGCCCCGCGTGCGAAAGTAGCCGTCGAAGCGCAGCACCGAGTCGGGCGCCTGGAGATCTTGCCCGTAGTCGCTCAGCCCGGATGCGAGGGCCGGGGCCGGTGCGGCGACGAGCGCGCCGGCGAGGATGAGCTCGCGAGCTCGTCTCACGGCTCGGCCCCCGGATCGCTGGTCGGCTCGACGGGCGCAGGCGCTGCGGGCGCGGTCGGGGCGGGCTCGGCGCCTCTCGCCGGCGGAGGCTCGGGCTTGGCCGGCGGAGCCGCGGGGGCCTCACGGAGGAACGCGGCGAGATCGCGCGTCGAGGGCCGATGCGCCTCGATCATCGGAAAGTGGCCGCACCCGGGGTAGACGGCGAGCTTCGCGTTGGGCAGGTCTTTGACCAGTCGCTCGCCGACCTCGAGCGGCGTGACGCGGTCTTCACGACCCCAGAGGAGGAGCACTGGTTTGTCGATAGTCGGGTACTTCTTCTGGGCCTCTTCGTAGCGCTGGCCGCGAATCGCGGCGAGGGCCGCGGCCTTGGTGCCGGGGCGAGACAGCTGATCTTCGACCGTCTCGATCAGCTCCTCGGTCACGTACTTCTGATCGTGAAAGGCGACGGCGATCTTGTCGTCGGAGCGCTCGTCGTAAAAGGCGCCGATCAAGAGCTCGCCCATGCCGCCGGCGCGCGACCACAAGAACGTCATGGGGATCTGCTCTTCGTAGACCCACGCGTCGTAGAGCGCGATCCGCGTGACGCGCGCGGGCTGCCGCAGCGCGATCTGGAGCGCGATGCCCGAGCCCCAAGAGTGCGCCACCAGCGCGACCGGCTCTTCGACGCCGAGCGCCCCGAGGAGGCCGAGCACGAGATCGGCCTGCGCCTCGGGCGAGTAGTCGCCCTCGGGGCGATCCGTCCAGCCGAAGCCCTTGAGATCGAGGGCGATCACCCGGTGGCTCTTCTTCAGCTCTTTGCGGACGGCCGTCCACGTGCCGAGCGACGAAGCGAACCCGTGGATGAGGACGACGGGCGGGCCCTCTCCCTCGTCGGTGTAATGGACGCGCGTCCCCCCGACGACCTCGAAGGTCGCGCCCTTTGGCGCGCCGGGCAGCGGCCCCGCGTGGTGCGAGAGACAGCCGGTCGCGGCGAGCGAGAGGGCGAGCGCGAGCGAGAGGGCGAGCGCGCGCATCATGGCGACAGGCGGCGGACCTCGGCGGCGTCGGTGAACTCGATCTCGGTCTCGTTCGGCTGCGAGACGATGGTGGCCACGCTGCCGAAGCATTCGGTGACGAAGACGTACTGGCGCGTCGTGGTGGGCACGGCGCCGATCCATCGCGTCAGATCGACGCGGACGCGCAAGACGTCGAACGTGGCGAACGGCGTGAGCAGCTCGCCGCGGGCGTCGACGGTGGTCTCGTACTCTTCGATGTACGTGACGAAGATGCCCTGCGCGAGGCCCGTCGCGGTTGCGTCGGTCGACCAGGCTGCGCCCTCTGCGAGGGGGAACTGCAGCACCGGGACCGGCACGTCGTAGCTGAGCTCGGTCTTGTAGAGACCGTCTTCGGGCGAGACGACGCCGAGGATCGAGAGCGCGGGGGTCGACGACTCGAATACCCCGAGCAGCGTCTCGGTCTCGGAGAGACGAGCCGCGTAGGTGGCAGCAGGGAAGGTGCCCGCGAACCAGGTGCCGGCGGTGGACTGCGTCTCGAGCAAAGAGAGGTGGTCGCCGGGCAGCGCGCCCGTCAGGTCCCACGTCCGCGTGCCGTTCTGCATCGTGCCGGCGGTGGAGACGGTCGCGTCGGTCGCGGCGAGGAACTTCGCCGACAGGCCCACCTCGATCGGCACCTCGTCGCGGGTAATCGTGCCGTCGTGGTTCGGCTGGCACAGCCCGCCGCCGCCGGAGCCGCTGCCGCTGGTCGAGGCCGAGGTGGAGGTCGACGTCGAGCTGGATGCACCCCCCGCGCCGGCGCCGCCGCCGCCCGGCTCGTCCGGGTCGACGCACTTGCCCTGGTTGCACGCGCCGCTCTCGCACTCCGAGCCGCTCTCGCAAGGGTCGCCCACCGGGCTCGACACGGCACAGCCGGCGGCGACGAGGAGCGCGACCCAGACGGGCACCCCCCTCGCCGAAGGGGAGGGGGGACGGGGGGATGAATCCAGGGCGATCGACCTCATCGAGAGCTCCAACGTGGCCAGTTCGAGACAGCGATTGTTGCAACGCAACAATTCGAGGGCGAAGCCTGTATGCGATCGGCGCCCTTCCCTGTCAAGGGTCATGTTGCATTGCGAAAGATCCTGACGCTTCCGCCTTGCGGGCCCGCCGCCGCGCGGCTACCCCCTAGAGGCGGCACGGCCATGACCACGACCATCAAGAAGTACTCCAACCGGCGGCTCTACGACACCGACGAGAGCCGCTACATCACGCTCGAGGAGCTGACCGACCGCATCAAGCAAGGCACCGACGTGCGCGTGGTCGACGCGAAGAGCGGCGACGATCTCACCCAGGCCACGCTCGTGCAGATCGTCCTCGAGACGCCCGCCGCGAAGCTCATGCCGGTGGGCCTCCTCGCGCGCATGATCCGCATGCAAGACGACGCTTTGGGCGAGTTTTTCTCCCGCTACGTGACGGCGGCGCTCGAGATCTACCTGTCGGCCAAGCAGGGCGCGCAGGCGGTCTCGCCGTACTTCCCTCTCGCGACGCTGCCGTTCAACGCCGGCAACGCGCTGGCGCGGGCGATGGGCGGGCTGCCGTTCTGGGGCAACGACGCCGCTGGCTTTCCTCAGCAGGCCGCGCCCTACGCGCAGGCCCCGTACGCCGCGCCCCAGACCGCCGTCGCGCCGCCGCCGCCGCCCGCGCCGCCTCCTCCGCCCGCCGCGAGCGAGTCCCAGGTTGCTGCGTTGCGAGAAGAGCTAGAAGAGCTCAAAAAAGAGATGCGTTCCAGGCGCACGAAGCGGTCGTGATGTTGCGTTGCAACATTTTCTCTTGACCGAACGGATCGCGAGATCTAGGTTCCGGCCGCGCTCGAAGAGCGGAAAGGACCGAAACCATGTTCACGAACCCGTTTGTGCAGTCGCAGCAATTCCTCGACCTCTGGGCCAAGGCGACCCAGGAGCAGATCTCCCGCATGGACCAGATGTCCGAGCAGCTGCACAAGATGCAGGGCCAGGCCGTCGAGCGCACCCGTGAGGCGATCGACGAGACCGCACGGCTGATGAAGGAGTCGCTCGCGTACTCGACGCAGCTCTCCACCGAGTGGCGCAAGATCAGCCTCGACGCCACCAAGAAGGCCGCCGACCTCTACACCCCCAAGGCGTGATGGTTGCGCTCGCTCCTTCGCAGCGCAGCACCGTCATGGTGGACGGCACGGCGCGGCTCTACCGCTTCACCGGTGGCGCCGCTTGGGGGGCTCCCGTCCTCCTCGTGCCGTCGCTCATCAACCGCTGGTACGTGCTCGATCTACGGGCAGGCTCCAGCATGGTCGAGGGGCTCACGGCGGCGGGTCTCGACGTCTACTGCCTCGACTGGGGCGAGCCCAACGACGAGGATCGGTACCTCGAGTGGGACGACGTCGTCGCGCGTCTCTCGCGCACCGTGCGCAGGGTGCGGCGCGCGGTCGGGGGCGGGCCCATCGGCGTGCTCGGCTACTGCATCGGCGGGACGCTCTCGGCGATCCACACCGCGCTCGAGCCCGACTCGGTCTCGGCGTTCGTCAACTTGGCCGGGCCCATCGACTTCTCCCACGCGGGCTTCCTCGGTCACATGACGAACCCGCGCTGGTTCGACCCTGCCGCCATCGCGTCGGCGGGCAACATGAGCGCGGCGCAGATGCAGGCGGGCTTCGTGGCTCTCCGGCCGACGGCGCCGCTCTCGAAAATGGTGGGCTTCATCGATCGGCTCGGCGACACCGCGCGGATGGAGGCGCTCACCAGCCTCGAGACGTGGGCCAGCGACAACATCGCGTTCCCCGCCGCCGCGTACGTCCGCTACATCGAGGAGCTCTACCAGCAGAACCAGCTCGTCAAGGGCACCCACACGGTGCGCGGCCGTGCCGTCGATCTGTCGCGCATCACCTGCCCGGTGATGACCGTCACCACCGCGCGCGACGTGATCTGCCCGCCGCCTTCTGCGCTAGCGTTGAACGAGGCCGTCGGGTCGACCGACAAGCGGCACGTCGCCATCCCCGGCGGACACGTGGGCGCGGTCGTCGGCGAGAAGGCGCGCTCGATGCTCTACCCCGCCCTCGCGGCGTTCTTCCAGGAGACACGACAAGCATGCAGCTCGATCAACTGAAGGTCATCGTCACCGGCGCAGGCCGGGGCATGGGCGCGCACTTCGCGCAACGGCTCCACGAGGCGGGGGCGCGCGTCGCCGCCGGCGACGTCGACGAGGCGGCGCTCGCTCAGCTGCCCGCTGGCATCGAACGGCGCAAGCTCGACGTCTCGAAAGAGGCCGAGGTCGTCTCGTTCGTGAGCTGGGCTGCGGGGGTGATGGGCGGGCTCAACGGCCTGGTCAACAACGCCGGCATCCTCCGGGACGGTCTCCTCGTGAAGCGCGACAAGAAGACGGGCGAGATCAAGAAGCTCGCCACGTCGGATTGGGAGGCCGTGATCGGCGTCAACCTCACCGGGGCGACCCTCATGGTGCGTGAGGTGGTGGCCAACATGCTCGAGCGCGAAG